>NZ_JBHSQV010000169.1:0-54339 GCF_042658665.1 Marinicrinis lubricantis | reverse complement strand
ATCTGATGTAAAATGATTCATAGGGAAGACCTCTTTCTTGTGAGTTGGTTGTGGTGACTTAATTCTACAAGAAAGGTCTTCCTTTTTGCTATTTATCTATTTACACAAGATATTTTACGCTCTCAATTATGTTGTCGGAGGCACATTCCTTTTATTTGTTTATAAGCTCCTGATATACTTTTTTATCACAAACAATTTGAAGCTTCGCATCGCGTGGAAGCGAAAGTTCCAGCTTCCGGTTGATGCCTAAATATCCGCGATCGGCGATCAAGGTTGCTCCTTTTTCCAGCAGCGCTGTAAATGCGTCTCGGTAAGTATGCCATTCTGCTTTTGGCTTGATTTCATATAAATTATCTCCATGCTCTCTCTGAATCAGCTGCTTGACAATATCCCCATGACTTTCCGCCAATGCGGAACGAACAGCAAGACGGGACACCATCTCGCTGGAAACAAGAAAGTGATTGACATGGACGTATTTAAAGTTGCTGATATGCTGCTCCAGCATAATTTCCACCGTGGTATGTACATTCGGAGCAATTCGCTCGATCGTCGAAACAATCAACAAGCTCTTCCCGTCTACTAAAGAAATATCCTCGATGTGCGGATCGGCAAATAGAATGACAGATCTCGCAGCACTCACATTGGCCTGCATCAGTGTTTCTTCACTCGCCGGATCCCCCTGTATATAATAAATACCTTCACCGGAAACCGGGGATGCTGGCAGCTGATCCACGATAACAATATCCTTAGTAAATTCGGAATGCCGAACCTCCTCCAACGCAAATTTCGTCTTGCGATTCCAACCAATCATGATCATATGTCCTTCACCTTTGTAGGCCACTCTTCCTTCCTCCCTCCGCTTAGTAAAGTTGCTGAAAGCATCGATTACTTTGCCAATCACAACCCCGATCAATCCGATACCGGTTAAAAACAGGAACATGGCATACAATCTCCCAGCTATCGTCACGGGGGAAAGATCACCATAACCGACTGTCGTCAGTGTCGTCATGACCCACCACAGTCCGGTAAAGAAATCCGGGAACGTTTCAGGTTCAATATATTTCATGATGATGGAACTGAAAAAAACTAAAAATAAGGTGGCGATAAACAACCAGGCATTCGAAACATGTTTGATTTTTTTCCATACCTTCTTAATAATGTACAATCAGATGCCTCCTTCCTTTTGTTCGTCTACGTAAATTGCAAACCATTTCTTTCTTAGTAGTTAAAAGAGATTGTAACGAGTTGTCAAGTTTAAATCATCCCCATGCTGCCCAAAGAAAAAAAAGAAGCCTTTATCCTTTTCAGGATAAAGGCCGATAAATCTTATTGTGCCTGAAGCAGGCTGCACTCATGAATGACCCAGCAAATAATGCGCAACCAGTGATACATCCATAATATCAATGAACCCGTCACCGTTCACATCGAACCTGCGATTCTCTTCCGTCACAGGCTGACCCACCTTCTTTGCAACAGCAATGAGATCCACCAGATTTACAATTCCGTTCTGGTCGACATCCTCGGCAATGTTCGTGATCTGGATTACCAATTTTACGTCGTGCCCAAGCGGATACGTTTTGCCGGACGTGTCGGCATCTGCGCCAGCGAGCTCTGAAGCTGCGTCCAGACGCAGCATCGTTGCGCTGATCTCATCCGCTGCTTTAAAGCTCAAGGCGGCGACTTCGACGCTGCCGTCAAAGGCATGATCCCCCACCGCCGAAGCTATCATGCGAATGACACCGGGTGTACTAATATCGTAAGTGAAGTAATGGTCTCGGAATGTGGAGGAGGCCGGATCAGATACGAGCTCCAGCATATTCGGATCGTAATGAATGACAGCGTCCGCAGCGTACAGTTGATTTGCACCTGCAACCTGCAGCACCGCTTCGAAAGTGCTGCCTCGGAGCACCGATGTTGGTGCGTGAAGCTGCAATTCCCCCGGCGACCTGTCATCTACAGTAATCATCACCGTATTGGTCGTTTTTTGAACGGTGTCCTGCGTTACCGTAGCCGTGATGGAGGCCGCTCCCTCCTTCAACGCGATCAGCTTGCCATCCACAATCTCTACGACGGATGGATCACTGATTTGATAAGCGATATGATGCCCGTCCGCATGACCTGTTTTCCCGTTCACAAACTGCAATGTGATGTCTAGATCCGTTTCCTGCCCTGTCTCCAGCACTCTATGTCCAGCCGAGAGCGATGCACCTTCCATACGCACCGGAATACGCATTAACTCTGCTCCTTGGGCATAATAGATGCTTCCGTCCTCTCCTAAGGTCATCAAATGCACATATTCATTAACGAGCTGTTTGGAGGCGAGTGTTTCGGGGTCGAACGCGATCAGCTGACGGCCGATCGTCGTATACAGCAGTCCGTCATCTCCCCAGCGCATGAAGAACGGCCGCCAGGAGCTCGCGCGTTCACCTGTTGTCAGCACCTTGCTCTTCACTACTTCTTTCGTCTCCAGATCGAGGGCGAATAATGCAAAACCACTGCTTGCATCTTTGGTGGTTCCCCACATGATTCCCCACAGGTTGCCATCCGGACCTATACTGAGCTCACCGATCATTTGCGGCGATACAAATCCGGGCACCTCCGGCACAAACTCAGCGGTCTTCGATGCCGCTGCGACATCCCATTCGAACAGCTTCGCTTCAGTCTCGCTCGGGTCAATGCCGAGTCCGCCCCAAATCGAAGTACCGCCGTACACTTTTCCTTGATCATAGGCTAATCCAATCACGCTCTGGTTTTGGACTACGTTCTGATGAACGGACCATGTATCGGCGGCTTGATCATATATGGTCAGGGCGCCTCCCAAATAGCCATAATCGGCCACCGTACCCACGAACAGCTTTCCTTCGCCCGATGTAAAGGTGAACGGACGGCTTTGATCGTCCTGAATATCATAGACCGTGCGCGGGTTCGCCCCCATCTCAAACGGCTTTGTCGGATCAAACTCGGATATGACAGCACCGCCGTATATTCCGAAATACACCTTTCCGTTCAAGAAGCCGATTCCCTCGATTTGGTGAGGTTCTTTCTCCTGAAGCACAAATTCCCCTTTTGAGGTATCGTACACGCTCATCGCACCTTGGTATCCGCCCATATATAGATTTCCGTCCGGACCCGTTTCCAGCGATTGAATGTCAATACCGCTTTTCAATACGTCAGGTCGAATGACGTCCAGCGTATGCTCTACCGGATCATAGATCATTTGGTCAATTTCTGCACTCAGCATCACAAGCACATGACGACCCGCCTTCTCCCCTTCTGTCAGCTCCACCCAATTCATGGCCTTCAAAGAGACATTCGGCAAATACAGCTCCGGTTCAGCCAACGAAATCTCATCCGTCTCCAAGTGATAAGTCCAGAGCTGAGAGGTATTCTTGTTGCGGAAATAGATCAGATTGGAATCGTGAGGAGACGGCGCAGAGATCTGACCGTCGAACGTATTTGGATCCTGCCAGTCTAACTGCTTCCGCACTTCATAGGTCTGCTCGTCGATGACCAGCAGCGACGTACCATATGCAATGAACAACTTACCACCATGCGACCAAATATTAGATACGGATGTGGAGGTTCCAGTAATCGGCAGCGGAATTTCCGACTTTTCCCCCGTCTCCCGATCAAACCGATACAAATACGCAGTTGTACCGATGCCGGCATAAAAATATTGATCCGTTACACCGCTGCCTCGTACATAATCCTGTCCCGGATGAATCGTTCCCATATCGGTGAAGGTATCCGTTTCGATATCATAAACGAAGGCTTTGGAATCCGGATAAGTCGACCCATAAATTTTGCCGTCACTCGATGCGTCCAAATCCCAAATCCATCGATTCGAAGGATTGACGCCTAAGTTTTCCAGCTTCTTCTCCTGCGGCAAATAACGGAACAAAATGCCGGTTTGCGTCCCTCCGATATATACGTTGTTATCGGAACCGATCGTAACAGCCCACACCACATCATGGTTAGGCAGCTCTTGCCTAAAATTCACTTCGCCCGTGAGCGCGTCGATGGCAAAGAACGCAGCCGGGGAGCCGCTCGCTCCGAAATAAATTTCGCCATTGCCTACAGCGCCGCCTTGCGTTTTGGCCACGACGGTTGCATCCCCGAGAGATACGGGCTTCGCATATTCATAAGGCAGCTCCAACACTTGCAGCTCCTCAAAACGGACATCATCAAAATATACGGTACCCACCGTAGCGCCTCCCGAATAGAGCCACACTTGCGCCCGAACCGCTGTTTCAGGTGCTATCGCTTCCGTACGCAGCTCCACCCACTGTCCTTTCGGATCAGATACGCCTTGGGACGAGGAACCCACCTCAGTGCCGGCATCATTATAAAACTTAATATATAATCCTGAAGCACCTGTTTCTATGTAAGTACGAACAGTCGCCGCATAAGATTGACCCGGTGTGACGTCCAGATTCACGCTTCGCAGCCCCATCGATGCGCCGCTGTTTTGATCGTCGAAACGAACGCTCTTCGCCCCCGATGCTGCTATATCTTCGGTTAGTGTTATCGCCGTCCCTTCTCTTAGCGGATCAGGATACAGGCTCCATCCTGGTATCCTGCCGTCTGCAGACGATTGTTCAAAATCAGGATTTTGCAAGCCCGTCTGCTCCGCCCAGCGATCTACTCGTGTATCATCATAATAGCCGATAAAATCGGTATACCGATCCACATAAGGAAAGACGATCGCATTTACCGCTTCTTCAGGTGCCGGACCGGTTGCTGTTACCTGGAACCATTCTCCCTCAGCAACCTCGGAAGCTTTCACCTTCGTTCTCAGATCACTCAAGTGAGAGCCGTCTGCCGCGAAAAAACGCATCCACAAATTCACGCCTGCGGACGAGCTTTCACGATTAATCTGTTCCACGTATACACTTGCCGTTACACTGTAGGTTTCACCACCAAGAACAGCGAACGGGGTGCTTTCAACTCCGAGGGTTGAAGCCTCTCTCACATCGAGTTTCAGGCTCGAGCTTCCTTCTGCGTAAACGGTGTCGCTTACGCTCATCCCCGAAAGATTCCCCGATTTCCAATAGGACCATCCTGCGGGTATTCCATTCTCGCTTTCTTCAAATCCAGCATTGATCAGTGTGACAGGAATTGGTTCTGCACTCGACGCCTTCGCTTTCATTCCGGTTGGAATCAGTGTGATGACAATACTCAGCATCATAAGCCATATACAGAAACGTTTACTTCTGCGCATTAAACCCATTCGCTTTCCTCCCCGTTTTTTGGTTCGAATCCGTGCAGACATGCCATTTTCAATGGTTTATCCCTAAATATCCAGTGATTACGTGTGGGTAACCGCCAAGTAAAAGAAGTGAACTGTATTCAATTTGCAAGCATGATGAGAACGTAAAGTCAATTCATACCATTGTGAGTTGTCTAAGTGGTGTGAACATGAATCATACAGCGGGTTTCGTTGGAGTGGTCGTACGTGAGGTTCAGGTTAGTGATCAATACTTCACAACATGGCTCATCAAATGCACATGCCTCCTTATTCACTTTGTTTTTCAACCTGTATTCATTGTAAAAATAAGATGAAATGAACGTAAACGGATCAATTTCCGCACTTGATGATTTTCTATCACAATATCGGACCTTTCTGCCAAGGTGCGTCCTAACCAATCTTCAGCGGTATAGAATCCGATCATGCGATAGATTATTCTTAAACAAGCCGAGTGATGAAACCTTTTATGTTTCTATATTTTTTCATATTCTACCGACACACAAGCTTGCTGCGAAAAAACGCAAACGGTAGATTTCCAAATATGTATAGCCAGTCAGCTGTAAGAATATGTATACTAAAACTATACTTGTGAACGAATGAAAGAGGAGAATCGGAATGAATAAACCAAGCCGGACAACGTTCCGTGCACGTCTTCAGGAAATGATCCATACATTGCGGACACAAATCGAAAGCGGAGAGCTTCAAAGCGGGGACTACCTTCCTTCCGAAAACCGACTGGGTGAAATATTCAGACTCAGCAAAAAATCGGTGCGTACTGGCTTAGAGCAGCTTGTAGCAGACAATCTGATACGCAAAATCCCGCGTGTAGGAAACCAAATCATCGGCCCTGCAGCCAGCACTTCTTCTGTGAACACTATTCGTGTTGGATATTATGCGTCCTTGAATACAGACGCTGCCATGGACCAAATGATCGAGCAGTTTCAACAACGATACCCGAATATTCGTGTGCAGGGAATTGAGCTGCCTTTCGAGGATTATTATAAAACGACCTCCCAATATGTTCAGCACCAAATGATTGATGTAGTGACGCTGAGTCATTCCGATTACTTGAAATACAAGGAGAATGACCAGCTGGATCTATTCACACCGCTGCAGATCCATCCGCAAACCTTTTCAACCTTGAACCGAGCGTTTGAACATAAGGGTGATATCTACGCTGAGCCGTTTGTATTTTCACCTGTGATCTTATGCTACAACAAAGACCACTTTCGTCAGCTCGGTCTACCCGAACCGGACCGCGGCTGGACTTGGCATAAGCTGTCCGAACTATTAATGCGAATTAAAGACAATTCCAACCACTTTGGTTTCTATTTTCATCTCATGTCGGATAATCGTTGGCCTATCTTCTTGCTGCAATCGGAGGCTTCGTTTCATCGAAACGAAAACGGTGAATTATGTGCTGATTCACATGCCTATGACGGCTTAAGTCTATGCAGGGATTTGATATACAATCAGGGTTTCCCCTTCTACATCTCAGAGAAAGACGAAGATACGGATGCCTTGTTTATAGAACAAAAAATATCGATGATGATGACGACCTATTTTGGGTTAAACCATCTACAGAATGTTCCTTTTGAATATGATATCGCTCCGCTCCCTGCATATAAAAACGACAGCACCCTGCTGTTAGCTACAGGAGCTGCCGTAAGTGCTCAATCGGATCGTTTGGATGCAGCTAGAGCGTTCGTCGATTACTTGATATCAGAGGAAGGCCAATCCGTCATTCGTCAGCATACACTCAGCATACCCGCAAACCAACGTATTTCGGAACAAACCGTACGTCCTGAGTTATCCGCGCCTGCTCGTTATCACATGTACCGTCATATCACGCACACCTTTCGTCTGCACAGCGATTTGAATCTAAGTACGTCAGACTTGAGTGCCATACGTGACCGTCTAAAATTCTTCTGGTCGAATATAGAGCAAACGATGGCATGCAAAAGCTTAACTTACTGACGCGATATTCAGGCGATTGAACGATAAATTACCCGACCGTTCCGTATGGTCATCCTCACGTTGAAATCCGAATCTGCAATGACGACATCAGCATCTTTCCCGACCATAATCGACCCTTTGCGATCGCTTAAGCCAAGCTTTCTTGCCGGTATCAAACTGGCCATTATAGAAGCTTCTTGCACGGATACTCCCATATGCTGAACAGCATGGGCTACGGCCTTATTCATCGTTAAGGTGCTGCCGGCCAATTGACCCGATGGAAGTCTGGCCGCCCCGTCTTCAACGTAGATCTGCCTGCCTCCGGCTGAACGATACTCACCATCCGGTAAGCCCGCGGCCCGTATCGCATCCGTCACGAGCAAAGTATTCTGCAGTCCTTTATTGTACAGCAGCAGCTTTCCGGCAGCGGGATGAACGTGAATCGTATCCATGATGAGCTCAGCGCTCACTCGTTCATCCATAAGTGCAGCGGCCAGCATACCTGGGTTTCTATGGGAGAAACCGGACATTCCGTTGAAGCAGTGGGTGATATGGCTTACACCGTATTCGATTGCTTTCAGCATGGTATCATAGTCAGGACCGCAATGCCCGGCTGAAGCAATGATTCCGCGGCTGGTAAGCCAACGTATCAATTGATCCGCTCCCGTCTTCTCCGGTGCTAAGGTAACGAGACGGATGGATTGCTCGGACAACTCCATCCAGTGCTCCATCAATGATACGTCGGGAGCAATCATATGATCTGCATTTTGAGCGCCTTTGTAATCCTCATGGATGAAAGGCCCTTCCAAGTGAATCCCCATCGGCAATGAGCCCTGTGGATCCGGACTATGAATGCAGCTTGCCATAGTCCGCAGTACGTCTGAGACCTCATCCTTCGGCATCGTCCTTGTCGTCAGCAGCATACCTGTTGTTCCGTGAGCAGCGTGAAAGCGGCACACCTGCTGGATTGCTTCCTTCGTTCCATCACTGACATCCGCACCGCCTCCGCCATGCACATGCAGGTCAATAAAACCGGGCAGGACGTAGCAGCCGGATGCATCCACCACTTGGTCAAAATAGGTGTCAGGCGGCCCGATTGCCGTAATCTTTCCTTCTTCTAGAAGCACTTGTTGATTATTCAGCACTCCCGTTTCAGTTACGACATTTCCGCCCTGAATACAAATCTTCATACGATCCATCCTATTCTTTATTCAATAGCACATCCTAAGCATCATGATGTCGACTGCATTTCTATCGGAAGCGCCTCATTGTCCGGTTCTTCCAGATCGTACACTGCCGCTTAAACCGCGTGGATTTGCGGCCACTTCAGCTCGATTCCCTCTTGTGTAAGCAGATTCTGGTAAGCCTCTAGCTGCATTTGATTTCCGCGAACTTGACGAGGCGTAAGCTTCTGATCGACGCAATAAGCGGCTAAATATCCAGCAGCCTCTCCAATATTCCATTCCACAGGGTGAAGACGATAGCAGCCATTCGTAATATGAGTCGTACCGATATTCTTACATGCCGCCAGCAAATTGTTCACCCGAATCGGGATGAGGCTTCCTAATGGAATCTGGAATGGCAAGCTTGAAACATCTACATACGTGCGCAGCCCCGTGCTTGGATGAAGATCAATCCGATAGCAGCCAATTCCTACGGAATCATAGTAATCTACAGGGCGCCCATCCGGGCGGCAGCTCGGGCTTAAATCCTGTTCCACAACCGTATACTCCGCCTGAATTCTTCTTGATTCCCGAATATACGGCATCATCGCAAGTCCATGCGTCGTGCCCGTTACATCATACCGCAAGCGAAGTCCAGGATAGCCCGCTTTCCCATCAGGACGAGGGGCTTCTGTCTGCATCCAATACATCAGGGACAAACTTAGCTGTCTCGCATTCTCTAGATGCTTCTCCCTTTCTTCTGCGCTTACGTCAATGATCGGACCCAGCCAGTAATCGTTTTGCGGCCAGTTAACCATCGTGATATCACTTTCAAATGTACCTTCTGCAAAATGAGAGCGATCGATCACTCGGCGGTATTTCCACAGTGAAAAGGATTTTCCATCTGGAAACAGACTGTAGCGAATTGGCTCTAGCGTATGCGGGATGAGCCCCATCCAGCTCAGCTGCTGGTCCGGCCAAAAATCGGCTCGATACCCTCTCCAGAAGTCATACTGCTCCGGTTTAGAGATGGTGAAATCTTCTCCTTCCACATGATCCATTGCAAAACACCAAGTTATCGCCTGCATATCCATCGGATTGGGAGCTCCCGGCAGTGCGCTCGGTTCACCGGTCTGGGAGACGGATTCGGATCCCGTCACGTATTCTACGCCAGCTAACGGCAGCAAATCGCCCTCATCCGTCGCATCCAGGAAATAAGGTGCGGTCAATACAATCGTCTCATTCGATTCCGTATGCTGGACATGTACCGCCGCAATATCATCGCGGTCCATTTCTGCTTGTACCGGCTTGTATTTTAATAATATGTTTAGTCTCCCGCTATGGATATAGGGTGCGAGCATTTCATACAGAACCGCTAAAGCCGTGCGCGGCTCATGTGAAATTTTGCTCACGATGGCGCTTCCCGGATTAAATTCGAGTGCACTTCGAGAGCCGGCTTGAACAGGGAAATGGTTCAAATAATAGTTTCGAACTTTGTTTCGAAAAGAACGGTAACTAGCCGTACAGCCGAACTGTTCGATCCAAGGATGCTCATCCGGCGGTACCGCTTGGCTTGTCAATTGACCTCCAATCCATTCGGACTGCTCGGTCATAATGACCGTCTTACCCGCTTTAGCTGCCGCCAAAGCGGCGGAACAGCCCCCTGTGCTGCCTCCGATGATGACGATATCTGCTTGCAGTTGCTTAGTCAATGCATTCACTCCTATTCCGTGTTGTATGTCATTTAGTACTGTATTAATGAAGCAAGGATTTTGCTGTCCGACTCGTATTTTTCGTAGGCATGGTGCGCTTCGTCCAGCTTGAACTGATCCGTTATGAGAGGAAGTACTGAAATCCTTCTCTCAGATAACAGCCGAACATATTCTCCGACATTTCTTCCTTCAGTCCAACGCACATAACCAACCGGGTAATCGCGATTTTCCTTCTCATACTGTTTGTCATATCGACCCGGTCCGCCTGCTCGGGAGATCAATACGCGGGCTTCCTTCTTGAACATCGCCGCCCGAGAAAATTCCATTGTCAAATTGCCGACGATGACAACACTTCCTCGGTCTCGCAGCCATTCGAACGAATTGTTGATTAATTCCTCGCCGGAACCGCCTGCACATAAAATAATCGAATCGAAGCCGTGCCCATCCGTTAAAGCCTCAAGCTGCTGTTCTAAGTCTTCGGTACGGTCAAAAACATGCGGCAGCCCTTGCTGCTTCAGCAGTTCCACACGCTCGCTGCTTACATCCAGACCTACTGTTCGGTAGGCGGCTGCCGAAGCGATCTGCGCCACTAAGTTGCCCAAAATCCCTAATCCCACGACAAGCACCGATTCTCCGAATTTCAAATCCGCGATGCGCAAGGCGTGAATCGCAATAGCGCCCAAACCAGCGAACGCGGCTTCCTGCGAAGTTACATGCTCGGGTACAGAAGCAATCAGATTCGTCGGAACGGCTAACTTCTCCGCATGCTTTACAAAAGGGGAGCCATAGCAAGCGACACGCTGTCCGATTTCGTATTCGGTTACTCCTTCACCCAGCTCCTCGATCCAGCCGACTGCACTATAACCCATCATGACGCTCTTCCCAGCGGAAGCGCGAATGATAGACATCTCTGTCCCCGGACTAATTCCGGAAAATTCGGTTCGTATCAGGACATGTCCTTCTTTTAATTCCGGTGCATCTGCTTCAATTACGGCTGCTTTTCCATCTCTAGCTGCTACTGCTTTCATTTGATTTCCCTCCAAAAATTCAGTTATGCAATGTCTATATATCATATTAGAAAAACTTCTACCGAAGTACTATAAAGGAAGAGTGACCGCGGTTCATCTGAAGCTTTTCAATGCAGTCATCGTTTCTTCTTACGGATTAGATACCTGTCCAATACGAGCCCATCAAGATCAATATTGAGAAAACAGCGTATGGCATCCACTGGTGTTTCGACAATCGGTTCCCCATTATCGTTGAATGAGGTATTTAATAGGATCGGTGTTCCCGTCAAGCTTTGAAAGGAAGACAGCAGCCGATGCAGTTTCGGATTGATGTGCTTAGACACCGTCTGAACTCTCCCCGTACCGTCTGCGTGCGTAATCGAAGGAACCTCGCTTCGCTTTCCTTCCAAAATATAAGGGACCAACAGCATATAGTAGGATGGGTGCTCCATCGAAAAGTATGCCGTTTGCTCTTCTTCCAACACAATCGGTGCGAACGGTCTGAACGCCTCCCTATGCTTGATCCGGGAGTTGATTGAATCCTTCATATCCTTCCTTCTGGCATCAGCCAAAATGCTACGGTTTCCAAGCGCTCGCGGACCGATTTCGGAGCGGTCTTGAAACCATCCGATAATCTCTCCCTGATCCAAAATGCTGGCCACCGAGCCGTACAGATCGTCCGGAACTTCCACGATGATATGTTCAGCAAATTGCTGCAGTGCCTGCTCATAGTCCTCCTCGGTATATGCCTTCCCTAAGTAAGGAGAGAATGGAACCGATAGGTCTTCCCTCGGCTGTTTCATCGTGACGTGATATCCGTAATACGCGCTTCCAATCGCCGTTCCGGCATCTCCGGCAGCCGGCTGTACGAAAATACGCTCGAATGGAGTCTCCTCCAAAATTTTATAGTTCGCTACACTGTTCAGCGCTACACCGCCCGCTAGACATAAATGACGAGACCTCGTCCTCGCATGCAAATACCGGCACGCCTTGATCATCGCTCTTTCCAAATGATATTGTCCGGCATAGGCGATATCCGCCTTGGCGTGAAAACGTTCTTCTTCATCTCGGATCACCCCGACGGTGTGACGAATAAATCTTTTCATTTCTTGAATATGTGTTTTGGTCTGGACAAACCTCCCTTCATCATCCATCGTATAGAAACGTTCGAATTCTTTGATATACTTTGTTGAGCCGTAAGGTGCTAATCCCATTGTCTTTCCATTCGTCAGCTTGTGAAACCCGATGCCGTTGCTTAAAATATCGTAAAAATAGCCCATCGAGTTTTCCACAGGTGACAGCACCTGATTCCATTCCATTTTCCCCGTAATTTTTAAGAGTTCTTGAATTTCCGTTCCCTTGGCATAGTAATACGTTGTTGTCTCATTGAGTCCACCTATCGCACTGCCTGCACCATCGACGACGAGGATGGCCGCTTCTTCGAACGGGGACGGATAATAAGCGCTGGAAGCATGGGCCAGATGATGATTCATGAGTACCATTTGATCCCGGTATGGCTTGTAATAATTTCGATCGATAATATCATTGCCTATGACAAGATCTATTTCTGAAAGTGATAGTCCTTGGCCTTGCAGAACATATGGCACAGCTTGATTTCCCGATGACTTCACATCCAAATCCAGGGAATGCTTGATTCTCGTAATTCGCTCCTCTTCAATCGCAGCAGCAAACCTTCCATCCGTCATCAAACATGCGGAAAAATCATGGCTCGAACCACCAAGTGCCAAAATATTCACCCGAATCCCTCCTTTTGAATGGCCGTTTCAGATCCGTACACACATTTATAGCCAGCTAATATCATGCAGTTCACCGCTTTGTGCAACCCACAATTCCTTAGGCAGCGTATGAGATAAAAAATGCATATTCCCGCAGCTTAAACCGTAAGCTCCAGAATTGGGAAACACAATCGTATCCCCCATCGTCATATTCCCCGGCAGCAGCACGGAGCTTTGAATCACATCGGTAGGTGTGCAAAGTTTGCCAACGATATTTGTCTGAATAAATCCATCTCTTGCTTCTGCAGGTTCTTCCAGCATTTCATCCTTGCGATCATGGAGCATATAACGGATCGGCAGTGGCGCCTTGAAGCTTCGGCCCATCACTGAGCTGAATGCGCGATGATGCGTGCCCCCATCGACAATCACAAATTTCTTCCCATGCGACTGCTTCGTGTACAGCACCTGTGTGACATAACTGCCCATGCGTGAGGTGATATATCGGCCGGACTCCACGAAAATATGCTTTAATTGCAAATCCTCGTTCTTCAATATTTCTTCGGACAAGAGCTTTCCAAATTCATCAATAGGAAACGGATCATCTCCCCTGAAATAAGGCACCCCAAATCCCCCGCCTAGACCCACTGTTGTTAAAGGGATAGCATATATGTCCTTTAGTTTTCGAATCCATGCAAACATTCCCGGAATGCTTTCCTTGTAATAATCCAAATGGAAATTTTGCGTCCCCTGATATGTATGCAGTCCAATCAGCTTGAGCTGGGTATGTCCTAGCGCATATTTCACAGCATCCTCCAGCTGCTCCTCGTCGATGCCGAATTGCGTGGGAATGCCGACTGACGCCATCCTTGATCCTTGCCGTGTTGTCTTCAGATTGATTCGAAGCGTAACCTGTACCTTCTTTTTCAATCGGGCAGCCTCTTCTTGAATGACCGTCAGCTCCTGGACGGATTCGGCATTGATACAAAATACATCGCCGTCGATGCAGGCACGAATTTCTTCCCTGCTCTTCCCCGGTCCGGTAAACACGATCTGATCAGCCGGCACCCCGATCGAAACCGCTCGGTGATACTCTCCAATGGAAGCCACCTCGATCGGAGACCCCAACCGATGAATCGCTTTGCAAATATAAGGATTCGGGTTCGCTTTCATCGAATAATACAGCCCGACTTGTTGCGGCAGGGCACTTCGGATCCTGACGTAGTCCTCTTCCAATTGTTTTTCGCTGAACAGAAACAAAGGGGTACCGAAGCGCTTCAGCGCTTCGGAAATCGTATCCGCCTCTCGAATGTTCGTTTCCAAAAAGAGTCACCTCATCTCCGTCAATGTTTTAGGATTCATGATTTGCTCGGTGCGCTGAACCATCGTCTCCAGCTGATGCCTGTCTTTTTCCCAGAACATCATAAAGATTCGGTATACATACATCTGCTGCTTCGGCTCGAACACCTCATGAAAACCATAGATCAGAGAACCCCCGGAATCCGATGCCGTGATCATTTCAACCTGCTTTCTCAGTACGGAAAATTCCTTCCGCCGCGATGACTTCACGTCAAAAAACTGAACACAGATATGAGGGAAACCGTCTGCAAGCAATTTCTTCCGAATTGATAACGTATAAGTGACCATCGTGAGTCTCGCATTGATTTCGATGACTGGAATTAATCTTCCTTGCTTGTCCATCATCGAATCCACTCCCATAAATCCCTCATAACCTTCCTGCAGCAAAAGCTGTCCCAGCCACTTCAACTCTTGCAAATAGTGCTCCATAACGTGCTTAGGAATGGGAGGATTCAAATCACTGCCTCTATAGACCCCTACATCATTATTGTCCTGCTCTGTAACCGCCAGCACATGGCATTCCCCGTCCCACAGCAGCAGCTGCGCATTCAAGTTGTACTCCACTTCATGCCAGCGTTCGATCGATACCATGAAATCTTCCAAATGGCGCTGTCTAGACAAATAAGTAAGAATAAAATCGAATTCCTTCCGGCTTCGAATATGAAACAAATTTTTCCCCGAGGAGCCGTAGGCCGTTTTCAATACATAACGTTCTGCATACGTCATCTCCTGCAGCTTTCGAAAAGCCTCTTCCAGCTGATCATATCGCGTGCATACAATGCCGTCGCTAACAGGTATCGAATTCTTTTCGCAAAACAATCGGGTATAGATTTTATTATTGAGCTTTAAAGCCAGCTCCGGGGGCGGGCCGATCCTCAAGCCTCCGTTCGAGCTTATAAACTCCGATTGCTGTGTATCCATTAAATAAGGAATGGTATAGGTTCCTTTCAATCTGCCGGCGAATTCATCAGGATGACCAATAAGCAATTTGGGGATGTGAATCCCCCGCTCTTCCAAATAACTTAGAAACTCGGGCTCAGGGCTCTCCTGAACGATCACCTCATCCTGTGAATCGGCCAGATAAATTTGATGAATATGCATCTGATTCATTAGAGAATCCGTCGTCGCATTTTGAAATTGAGGAAGCCGTACACCGATATTGCTTTTCTGCTCCCAATTGATGTTGGAATACCATAGTTTGGGACGATCGATGCCAAGCAAGCCGCTAATAAAACGATCCGTCTTCATCCGCTCACCTCATACCGAGTTGGTCGATTGGATACATTGCGGAGCCATTCCATCTCACCGCTTAAATATTGAAAAGGCTCCTTGCCAAACCATTCCAGAGAAGCACAGCTATCCACATCGTCGTCTGATAAATACGCGACGATTCGTTCGAAGTCCACAATTCCTTCCTTTAGCGGGACCATCCCCTCCCTCGGCCCGCTGGGGGAATACACGTTATGGGGATGAAATATGGACAATTGTTCGGGATTCGTTACGTTTTTCATATGAAAATGAGAAACCCAAGGTTTTAAAGCCTGATAGGCTTCGATCGGATCCGATCCCCCCTCCCAAATATGCAGAAAATCGAGATTGATCCTTAATGCCGGATGATCGACTTCTCTCAAAATTCGCAGCGTTGAATCCAACGTATCCGCGAGGGTATTTGGGTGCGTCTCCAGAACAAGCGTCAATCCGTTCTCCGAAAGCTCCTCTGAAAGCTTCCTGAGCCGATCGATACACAATTCCCACTGCTCATCATCCACCTGGGAGCTCCCCATATGACCCGCAAAAATACGAATGTGGCTCGTTTCGAATCGACACGCCAATTCGATCCATTCCTTGAGCTTCATTTGTATAGCGGAGGATGGCTGAAGGTTATCCAGAAGCCCGACGTAATCACTAATCATTGGAATCTGCATACCGTACGACTTGAGCTTGACCATCCACGGTTCAATCTGCGAATGGAACGTATGGACCAATGCTCTCGCGTGAACGCCCCATAGCTCGATACCGGAAAAACCTGTCCGATGGGCATATTCAATCAGATGCTCAAAAGAAACTAACTCGTGTCGAAAGGAGATGGTGCATAAACTATATCTCATATCAGCTCACTTCCCATCTGTTCCATCTGCCGTAGAAATTGCATTTCCTTCTGCCCGACTTCCGTTAATTTATCCGCTAATTGACGGAGAAGCGCCGTGTCGGTACAGTTTTTCTTGTATTTGATCAAAAGAAAGTTCACCGTCGTCCACAGCTTCATTAGCATATCTACCGCTGATTTCCCTTCCTCCAATTGAGAAGCGCTGAGCAGCTGCAGTTCGCAAATGCTGTTCCATACCGCACTTCTTGTTTTGATGATGGATGAAATGGTAATGTTGTTCTGATAAATCCACTCATTCCTGCGCTCTTTACTCCAATTAATGGACTCCATCAAATCGGCGGAGAACCGCTCCACTGCCCGGTATCCGAAATTGTGGTCCCCTTTCGTATACAGCTGCAAATTTTGCTTCATTGTAAATCGAAAGGCATCCTTCGGATCAGGTAATAAAAATTGCTTCGGAGGAACCAGCGTATAGTAATATAACAGACCGTCTTTCTGCATTCGCGTGCGGCTTAACTGTTCTCTTGTCAACGTGCCGATAAAATCCGCGGTAGGATCGGCTGCCAGAAACGGACTTCCGGAAGCGTCACATCCGTAAATCAATGCAAAATGCTGAATTCCGTTAGCCTCGTGCGTCAGCAGCTCCCTAGGGAAATAGTCCATATCCGCCGCACGGCACATGAGAAGCACCGAAGCGCCTTCACGGATGAAACAAGCAAGTTCATCCACTGTCCCTTTTTTTAATTCAGATTGAATGCCATAGAGATAGTCGAGCTGATACAGCCTTATATTTTTCCCTGACATCAAGAGGCCAGAGCTGTAGTTCAAGCTCCAATAATTCATTAAAAAATACCGAGAGCTGACTTGCTTCATCCGCAGCAGCGTCAATAAACAAGAGGCGGCACACTCCATCGCCGCCAGTTTAACGACGGTTTGATTCGGCTGTTCCATTCCTTCACCTCATCTCTAGGCGTTTTCTTTTACAAGACTGACAAAGGATTGCAGCTTCCCATTCGGCGAAAGAGGAATCTGCTCCTTTCTTTCAATGGTCAGATTCACTTCTGCATTTAAGCTCTGCCGCAAAAACTTCTCCAGATGGGTCCTCAAGCTGTGTTCTTCCGATATATTCCCTGCAACAAGCAGGCGAAACCCGGTGTAAGATTCCTGAACCACTTGAAACTGTTTGATTTGCTCATTTTGTGCCAGCTCGTAAAAAAACTTGTCCAAATATCGAAAAATAGAAGAATGAACTTCGCGGCCTGGCAGCTTAATCTGCTCATTCCTTATCGGAAACAGTTCAAGGATTCGCGCACCGAATTCATTACGCCTCGTGCGTCCGATATCTCCTGTCCGATATCTTACATACGGAATACTTCTCATCAGAAAAGAAGTGACGACGATTTCACCGTAAATCCCATCCGCTGCAGGCTTGTTCGTACCCGGCTCCAACACTTCCACAAATACAGAATCCTCATCGATTTCCAGCTGACCCGCTCTATTGGAAAATGCAATGCACCATATTTCTTCCAAGCCGTAATAATCGACCAGCGGTACACGGAAAACGCGTTCGATTTCTTGCTTTTGAGAAGCGTGCACCGGTTCACCCCAGTTCTGAACGAATAATAATGAACCCGGTATTACGGCATTCATTTGAGATATGTGCTGAGCAAGCGATACAAGTGCCGAAGCCCTGCCTTGAATCATATGAAAGTGCTGCTGCTGAAGCTGATTCACGTAATGATCCAGGTGATGCGGTTCAGACAGGCTGCGATTACTCATCAATAGCATATGATGCTTGGGAGGCAGTCCCCACTTTTTCCGATGACGATATAATGCCATCGCTAGACGCCAGCGTTCTTCCGCTGTCTTTACACAACGAAAAGGGATCCCTGTCGTTCCAGATGTAAAAGATTCATAGACTTTCCCCGAATAGGGCAGCTCGAACAGCTCTCTCTTTTCATTGATTAATGCCTTATCCGTCACGGGCAGCTCCGACCATTGCTGAATATCTCCGAGTGCCTGATAATAAGGATAATCGCTCAGCGATGCCATGAACTGGCGCAGCTTACGTTCTATATCAACGGTCGGCTTCATGCTGCCATCTTCCCGGCTACGAAGTGAATGACAGATTGGACAGACCTGAACTTCTCAGGGTGCAGATCATCCACTTCCATCTCAAAGCCGAACCGTTCCTCTATGGCGGAAAGAAGTTCAAGGAATTGAATGGAGTCCACGTCCAGGTCGTTCGCCAATGAATGGTTCAGTTGAATCTCAGAAACTTCCTTTTTACAGCATTGCGCAATAATAGAGATCACCGCTTCTTCTATGTGCCCATGACTTTTACTTTCCATTTTCCCACTCCTTTGCCATGCTTCTAAGCGCAGCTCGGTTTAATTTGCCCACCGCCGTTTTGGGCAGCTGCTCCCTTTCTACGAGAATATATTCTCTCGGTCTAAAAAGGGGCTGCAGATGCAGCTTAATATAGCGAATCAATTCATCCAGAGAAGCGGACGGGTCCTGAAAAGCGATGAACGCCACCATCTTCTCTCCCCATACCTCATCCGGAATTCCTGTCACCGCAGCTTCTTTTACACCCGCAAAATCGTGTAAAACTCGCTCTGTCATTTCCGGATAAATCGTATGTCCCCCGATATTGATCGCGTTGTCCTTCCGACCTGTAACATACAAAAAGCCTTCGCTGTCGAGATAGCCGATATCCGACGTATGCAGGCCAAGCGCATCCAATTTCTGGGCACTGCCTTCCGGATTATTGTAGTAGCCAAGCATTACATTGGGGCCGCGAACAATGATCTCTCCTGATTCTCCGGCCGGAAGCTCTTGTTCTCCTCGGACGATGCGTATATCTACGTCCTTTACCGGAATACCTACGGAATTCGGCCGGTTTCTCAGCTCTGAGCCAGGCAGATAAGCTACTCTAGGCGAAGCTTCCGTCAGCCCGTACGAAGGCATTAGCTCAACAAAGGGCAATCTGTCGCTTAATTGAAGCAGTCCTTCACTTGGCATTGGCCCCCCTACAATCGTCATCCTGCGTAGAGAGGCGAAGTCTTCCTCCCCCCATTTGTCTGATTTGACGAGAGGCATCAGGACGGAAGGAACGGTACACATAAACGTCGTTTCGTGTTCCTTGATAAATCGAAGCATCTCGAAAGGATGCATGAACGATTCAGTGAGCTGCAGATTGCATCCGGCGAATAGAGCAGTAAGCCACTCTCCGGTAATGGACGAACAATAACCGAGCGACTTGAACAGCAGCACTTGGTCATCGCGCTTCAGGTCCACATAGCTCTGTATGGAGTCTACATTTGACAGCACATTTCGATCGCTCAGCATAATCCCTTTCGGTGTCCCTGTCGATCCTGAAGACATAAAGATAACGGCGGTTTCTTGCGGCGGTGTATATTTTCTTATAGCCCCAGCCTGTGGCGGAGCGATCAGCACTTCCCCAGAATGGCATTCAATGATGCAGGCACGGCCTATTCCGCTAGGATGATGCCTAGACTGCTGTGCTGCGAGAAACTTGTCCTTCGGTACAATCACCATCTCCGCTTCCGTTTCGTCCGCAATACGTGCAATATCCTCATAAGAGGAAAATGGATGCATCGGTACTGGAATTCCGCCAGAGAACACAACTGCCATCACCGATCGCATGCACTCTATAGACTGTTCCATCCATAGTACCGCGATAAATCGATCCCTCATCTTCAGCCGGTCCCATGATGCCGCTAATTCCAACGCAGATTCGGAAAGCTTCGCATAGGAAATGTAGCGGGTGTTTCCACGTATAGTTTCCAATACACCTCTGTCTGTGCGAGCATATTCACGAAAAAAACGATTCAGCTCATTCATGCTCCACACCTGCCGCAACCGGAATGGATTCAAGCTGTTCCTGTGGATTCTCCTGCTTATCCATGTCGGCGACCAATGCTCTATACAACCCACTTCGCTCTAACAGTTCCGAGTGCGTGCCTTGATCGACAATTTTGCCTTGTTCCATCACAAAAATGGTATCGGCATGAATAATCGTATTGAGACGATGTGTTGAAATCAGTGTAGTTTTATTTCTCATCAGTTCCTTTAGGGCGACCATCACTTCGTTCTCCGTCAGACGGTCTAACGCCGATGTCGGTTCATCTAGGATGAGGATGTCCGGCTTCTTCAGGAATACTCTAGCAATCGCAATTCGCTGGCGCTGTCCGCCTGATAATTGAAAGCCTTTATTGTCCACGACCGTATGAATGCCGTCAGGAAGCTGTTCCAACAGCTCTTTTAAATTCGCCTTGCAGGCTGCCTCATATACTTGTTCATCAGAAGCCTTAAGATCGCCTAGCCTAATATTTTCGGCAATGGTACCCTTGAAAATATAAGACTCCTGAAACACAACGCCTATTTTCGTATTCAGCTCCTGTCTGTTCAGTTCTTGGAGCGTACGGGAATGGATCTTCACTATTCCAGAGGTGATCGGCATAAAGCCGGTAAGGGTTCTGAATAATGTAGTTTTCCCGGAGCCGCTGCGCCCGACAAAGGCAGCCGTTTGATTTCGTTTCACCGTCAAGTCCACGTCCTTCAATATTTGGACACCATCGTACGAAACCTGCAAACGTTCGACATCTACAGACGCTTCTGTATCTTCGTTCACAGACGCTGCAGAAACCAGATGCTGGGCATAGATGGGGTCATCCTCGTCTTGGGCGCGACCCTGCTCGTTACGAGCAGCCAAATCTTCAGGCGGTGTATGAAGAAAAGATTCAATTCTTTGCAGTGCAACCTCCGATCTTTGCAGCTCAGCATAAAAATTATTTATGGCCTGTACCGGATTTAATGCATTCTGTAAATAAGTTACCGAAGCAACCAATAGACCGATCGTCAGCGTTTCATCCAGCACTTGATGACTTCCTACCCAGTAGACTGCAACGATAATCAAGCTGATCACGAAACTGCTGGACTGATGCGACAGCACTCGAAATAACGTTTCCTTCGTACTGGAGCTCACAAGTCCTTTATACATTTTTTGATTGCGCTCGCGTTCCCACTGTTCAAGTCCGTATACCCGAATTTCCCGCGAACCGTCAATGCATTCCAGTAAATGGGTACCGATCTCCTCATTATGTGTGCGCACATGATCGATATGCTGAGTCAGCTGCTTTTTGACAATGCGCGGCAGCCAAAACAATATTGGCAGTCCGGCAGCCGCAAGCAGACCAAGCTTCCAATCCATCGAAAACAATACCCCAAAGGCGAGCAGCATCATAAACAGCTGCGAAACGAGTTCAACAATGACATGGTTGACGTAATTGCCCATCGTCCCCGTATCGTATCCAAGCAGTGCCATAAATTTGCCCGCACCGTTCTTTTCAATTTCGGGAATCGGAATTTTGCGTATATGCTGTATCAGCACTTCCCGAATATCCAATGTATGCATGATGCCGAGGTATCTGAAAATCCCTGAGCGAATCAATGAAAAGACCACTGCGGTCAGCGCTAATCCCAAGGATAAAAACAAGAGCGTCGCGATCATTTCCGTCTTTTGATCGATGAGTACATGATCAATTAAATAAGCAAAAATGAGAGGCTGACCCATCATGGCCGCAAGCTGTATAAAGGTAGACACATAAGCCAGCGAGGTTAGTTTCCAGCGAATATTCACATGTGGCACTAATCGCAAAAACAATTTAATGCTGTGCATGAATCCCTGCCTCCCCTGCAAAATGATGAATGATCGGCTTGACCTTGTTCATCCATTCCGATAACGGTTCTTTCTCTGAAACCGATAATACGGTGAACGGCGTTTCGTTCAGCCATTCCAGCCTGTTCAGACGGTCCAGCAAGTAAGTGTCCTGCATCTCTTCTATAGGAGTGCGGGCCATACGGAATACGCGCTCTCTTCCTTCTCTGCTGAAGGCATTCAACTGGATGCCTTTCGCCAAAGACACGTAATCGACAATCCGCGGCATAATCGATTGGTAATCGTAAGCCTGCGCTCTCAACAGGGCTCCTTGGGAAAGCTTTAGGTGCAATTCGGATTCAGTCAGCAGTCTGACACATTGCTTGACCGCGTGCTCCCGATCAATGTCGGGGGTATCCGATGTCCAGCTGCAATCGACGAACAAACCATCTTCTCCTTCAGCCACAATCTCCTGAAATCCATTCCACCTCGTGCATACGACAGGAAGCCCTGCTGCTTTCGCCTCCAGCAAATTAAATCCGAACGTTTCCCCAGGATCTGTTGAAAAATTCACCAGCATGCTCGACTCGGCAAATAAATTTTGTTTGCGTTCCCCCACGACAGGCCCAATCCATTCCACGGCATTGTGCAATCCGTAACGCTGCATCTGCTCTTCTAATCTCCCTTTATACCTTTCGATTTGCTGTTTTGTCCCGGTAAACTCCCCGGCGATCACTAATTTAGCGTCCGGAATCTGCTCGCGAATGTCCGAGAAACAGGCCAGAAGAAAGTCGATATTCTTCACATCTTCAATACGGCTAATCGATAGGATATTCCGCTGTGTACTCCCTGTGTTCGGGATCGTTTCCCTTACATCCAGGCACAGCGGCACATGCACGGCACATCCAAATC
Organism: Marinicrinis lubricantis; assembly: GCF_042658665.1. Lineage (NCBI taxonomy): Bacteria > Bacillati > Bacillota > Bacilli > Caryophanales > Paenibacillaceae > Marinicrinis > Marinicrinis lubricantis. The sequence continues at coordinate 31,459 of NZ_JBHSQV010000169.1, read as the reverse complement.
GCGGTGAAATTCGCATCAGCGCCCTTTTGCAGGATACCGTGCTGTGAAGCAGCACATCCTTCTCCGATACAAACGGGGCGATCGCCAGCCACTGCTTCAGCCAAAACGGCGTCGCCACAGAGTGGGCAATATAGAGCATGGTGAGATTGATGCCCTTCGCATTTCTGGCCATCAACAAATAAGGAATGACGAAGGGAAGATTCAGATAAAATGCCTGAATATCATATTTCAAGCAGAGAGACTGCAAGCCTTCTCCGAGCTCCGATACATTGTCAGGGAAGCGTTTCTTCCACTTTTCGATCGAACCTCCGAACAATTTCATGAATGACAAAGGGGGAATTTTAACCATTTCCGCATATTCCCCTAAGTAACGGGTCCACATGTCATCAATTACCCGCTCATTCACCTTTGGCGAATGGCCGCCGACATATCCAATCCGCACCTTTTTCAAGACGATTGCGTCTCCTTCCATCGCTGGTATAAGGTCCACAGCTTATCTTTGAGCTGGCGCTCCTGAACATCGAGCTGTTCTGCCTTTTGGAGCAGTTCATTTAGTGAAGTAACACCCATCGATGCACGAATCGCCAAATATCCGAATGCATTCCATCCTTTCACCAGCTTCTCTACGTGCTCAGCACCCGGCTCATGACTCTGATTCACGGTTTCCCCGAAATAATCAAATGCTAGCATGTAGCTCCATTTCCGCTTGGCAATAATGCCCACCTGCGCGAATGCTTTGGCAAGCTGCGCTTTTCGATCCCCATTGGACTCATCCATGAAACGACGAACCATCTTCTTGGTTTCAAAAGCCAGCGGATTGCGTTCAAAGACGAACTCTTTTTCAAAATGCTCGGAAACTGCGCTCTTCAGTGGCGAAAGGAGCTTCGTTGTATCTAGAACAAATCCTCCGCCCAAGGCATTCTCACAAAATGCGCTGTACATCTCTTCCTCTGTCAAGAAGCCTTCCCAGCTTAAATAAGGATCGTGGATCAACCATCTGCCATCCTGTTCATGAAGGACAATCACAAAATGCGGCTGATGAACCTGTCCGAAGCTTCGTGTCTCATATCGCAAATAATATAAATCCAGCTGAACGAATAGATGCTTACCCGGTTTGACAGCGTCTATATATTGCTTCAGTCGAATGTAATTGTCCTGTTTGCTTAATTGATAGTCATACCACGCTTCTAATTGTTGGGCATAGAGCCGTTCAAACATCGAGACATAGGCTTCATTCGTGATCAGAGTAGAGAAATACGTTAACCGATCCTCTTCTACCGCAAAAGGGGTATCCCACGCGCCGAAAAAGAGCGGCCGCGCATCCGCCTTTGGAGTTATGCAATGCGCAAAACAATTCAGCAGGCAATGAATTTGCTGCACAACAATCAATCTCCCAAGCCCAGCTTTTCTTGGATCTTGTCAGAAATCACCTGAATCGTAGCAAAGTTCTCTTCCAACAATTCGTCGTCCTCATAAAAAATTTGATAATGCTGTTCAATATGTACCATTAGATTAACAAGCATGACAGAATCCATTCCAACCTCGGACAGTTGAGTGTCTAGCATCAAATCGTCTGATAATTCTGGGCGTTCCAGCAATTCACAAATACGATCCTTCAAAAAATTTTGGATATGCTGCTCGGTTTGCATCGTCTCCATCGGTGTGATCCTCCTCTATCAAACTTGTACTTTACCCAAGACGGATTGGATTTCTTCTGCGATCCGCCCAACCTGCTCTTCGGTCACGGATATATTCATCGGTAAAGAGACAATTTCTTTGGCATACTTTTCCGCATTCGGGAAATCCCCTTCATCGTATGGCAAATGTGAAAAGGCTGCTGTGCTGTGAACCGGCTTCGGATAGTGAACGGCTGTTAACACACCTTTCTTCTGCAGCTCTTTTCGAAGCTTGTCCCTAACTCCGCTTTCTACCCTGACAATATACAGATGGAACACATGGCTCTCGTCATTACGATGCTTTGGAAGAACAATGCCCCCTGTATGGTGCAGATGATGCTCATACATCGACGCAACCTCGCGTCTTTTAGCAGACCAGCTGTCCAAATAGGCCAGCTTTAATTCGAGTGCTATGGCCTGCATCGGATCCAATCGGCTGTTGAACCCCGGCAGCTCATGCTGATATCTGACTTCACCCCCGTGATTGCGCAGCTTTTTAATCGTGGAAGCCAGCGCATCGGATGAAGTCGTAATTCCGCCTCCATCGCCTAAAGCTCCAAGGTTTTTGTCGGGGTAGTAGCTGAAGCAGCCCGCAGTACCGATACTTCCGGCCATTTTTCCGTTCATTCTGGCACCAGCAGCCTGTGCACTGTCCTCCACGATGGCAATATTTCGTTCCGCCGCCCAAGAGGACAATTCGGATAAGTCCACCATTTGACCGTACAGATGTACAGGGATGATCGCTTTCGTCTGTGCCGTAACCGCCGCCTTCACCTGCTCCAAGTTCAATAGATAAGTATCGGGCTCGCAATCCACCAGCACCGGTACAGCACCTGTATGGTGAATGGCTTCCACGGTAGCAATGAACGTATTGGCAGCTGTAATGACTTCATCACCAGGGCCTATCCCAAGCCCCTTCAAGGTTAAGAATAAAGCATCTGTTCCATTGCCTACACCAATGGCTTGACGGGTTCCGATATATTGCGCAAATTTGAATTCAAAGGACGTTACAGAAGTTCCTCCAACAAAAACACCTTTTCGCCCTAATTCCGCCACTCCTTCCAGCCACCGATCCCGAATCATTTCAAATTCAACCTGGGGACTAGAGAATAACACGCCCATCGACATTTCCTCCTAATTTTGAGCAGTCCATTGCCTGTTGTTCATCATTATCGCGTCCACCACTCGCATATTTTCAACAGCTTCCTCTAATGTTACGGCCAAAGGACCGCCATGCATGACGTGCTCTGCCAACGACTGATAAATGATGAGTGCCGATGACCTGGATGCCTGGTCAAGGTGCAGCTTTTGATCTGGTTTCCCTTTCTCAAGAAGGAGTGCTTCTTGCGGCGAGACCACGACGGCTGTCCGCTGATCACCGCCCACAACCCACATGGGAGCTGCACCGTGGGAAGCAAAGTTCACCTCCATGCTGAGAACAACATGGTTATCCATCACTAGATTGGCTCTAACATAGTCATCCACTTGATTTTGTGTCCATTCATAGCAGTGAATGAAGGAATAAATATCTTGAACTACCCCAGCTTTTAACTGAAGCAGCTGATCAATCAGATGAATCCCCCAATCATATAGCGCTCCTCCGCCGTACTGCCTCGTATTTCGCCAGCCGGGATGAAATGATTTCACCCCGAAGCTGCCACCCGATCCAAACATATGGTGACGCCGCTCTACGAACAACAAATTGCCAAGCGTTCCATCCTCGATAAGCTGGCGAATGAGCTTGAAATCGGGATCAAATCTGCGGTTATGAAACACGGTTACTGATTTTCCGACTTGCTCAGAGGTTTGCTGAAGATCGATGGCCTCACTGTATTGAACGGTCACGGGCTTCTCGATAACAACGTGTTTGCCGAAAACAAGAGCTTTCTTAGCGATTTCGTAATGAGAATTTGGCGGGGTAGAGACGAGAACGACATCCACATCGGATTCGAGTAAAGTCTCCAGCTTGTCTGTCGTATGAAATCCTCGTTTCGCTGCCAAGTCTCTCCGCTGCTCGGTAATGTCATATACCACCGACACTTCCATTTCTGGCACTTGCTTAATAAGCGGCAAATGAATCAGTTCAACGATTCTCCCAAAGCCTACAATTCCAAGCTTTATGCTGTGACTCATCGCCTGCCTCCTACGCGGTTTGCCCAGCTTGAAGTTCTTCAATAAATGTAATTAGCGATCCCATCGTCTCGAATACGGCAGGATCTACATCTTCCTCGGGTACCTCAACATGGAACTCCTCTTCCATATACACCACTAACTGCAGCACCATTATGGAATCGATTCCTAAATCCTCATAGATTCGGTCGGACTCATGTACCTCATCCGGCAAAGTATGCTCCAAATTCTCAACGATCATCGCCTTCAGCTTTTCCAAGACTTCTATTCTGCTCATATGATCTACTCCCATCCATTAATATTGTTCCGCCAACAGCTTTCTGCTGATTTTCCCGGCAGCGGTTTTAGGGATTTCTTTAACCACATCAATCGAGCTTGGAACCTTATAGTTAGGCAGCCGCTCCATACAATGCTGCTTCAACATTTCCGGGGAAATATGAGGAGAAGCGACCACCATCGCTTTCACTGCTTCACCCCAAACCTTATGACGTGACTTATACACTACCGCTTCTTCAACACCGTCTACGCCAAATAGAACCTGTTCTATCTCGTAAGGGATGACTTTCAAGCCTGTAACATTGATCAAATCATCCAGTCGTCCCGCCAGCTGTAATCTTCCCTCGGCATTGTTCCAACCTGCATCACGGGTATGAACGGAATAGTCGTCCATATAAGCGATAATTTCGCCCGGTTCCTTCTCACTGCCATCCACTTCAACCTTCAAATGCTTGAGCGGAGTCCCTACATCGGTATGCGACACTGGATCCTCCCCTATAGCAATACATCCTAGTTCCGAACAACCGTACTGCTGGTATACATGCTGTGTGCAGTTTTTCATTTTTTCAAAAAGTGCCCCTGTTAAAGGCGCTCCCGAGCTTACTGCCTTGTGGAATGAAATGCTGTTTTTCGTTATGGATTGCAGAATATGAAATAAATACGGAACCGCATATACGATCGAGGTTGGAGTGTTCTGTATGAGATGCGCTGCGAACTTCGGATTCTTATCCGTCACCACCGTCGGGACCGCTCCGCGCTCTATCGCGGACAGAACACCTGTAATTAAACCGAAGGAATGGGATACCGGCACGAGAACGATCGGCTGTTCCGCCGAATCGGATTGCAGGGCCTCATTATAGTGTGCAATCTCCCTCTCAACATGGTGCCAAGATCTTCGAATCACCTTCGGCTTTCCTGTCGTACCTGAACTAAATTGAAGAAGGGAAGGAATATCGTTTTGAGTTCTGCCAGTCAGCGGGTAAGATCCTTCTTGAAGCGAGCCGTGAAATAAAACGCGGCAGCCGGCTTCTTGCGCTGATTGTACCGCTTGTTCCTTAGGTGTGTCTCCATTCATTAACAAAATAGAGCCTTCTGCATGAATGACTTCCTTCACCAGAGCAATGATTTCAACCGGATCTCTTAGCGCGGCGGCGATGATATGTCCTGTTATTTGAATTTTTGGAAGCATTTGGGAAATATGGCGCTGAACCTGTGCGATATCTTCTGAAGTGAACAAGTTCTTATTTACGTACAGCAACTCCTTCACCTCCCGCATCCAATTTAAAACCGAGCTTGATTTGTTCGATCAGCTGAGGAACAATATGTCTCTCCGCGTTTACAATCGTTTCCAATTGATCCGTAATTGCCATTTTCAAACCGGGATCATTCGAGAAATTATATTTCATAGCCAAATTCCTAGTAATTAAGCTTGTCTTCTCCAGTTCAGAAAAACGAGATTTCAATTCTTCTCCATTCCATAAGTCCGCTTTCGTCTGCATGAACTCAATTCTGGAGACCATCTGCTTCTTATGAAGATAAATGACGTGAAATGGACGTATGTCCAAGTACTCTTGACGATCACATACGTGATCAACGTACTTGATAAGATTGCTGTAGCATCGCAATCCGTAGCTCCAATTTGGCTTGCTATGAGCATAAAGCGCTTGATCGGAAGCCGAGGAGTCTATTGAATGCAGGTAATCCTCCAACCGGCGTATGACCAGCTGCGGGTGAAATGGAATCGGCTCTGCCAGCTCTTTCTTTGATAGTACAAACATCATTCCGTTATAGTGGTTGTAATTCAATTCCATTTCGGGTGAAAGTTCGTTATATGCTATTCTCAAATCCTCAAACGAGCATGCAAGTCTTTTATATTTCCCGCTGGCGAAATTGTCAGAGATATCGAACTCCTCTTTCCCCAAATGATAGCCGTATACAAATAATTCATGAGGCCGATGTGATTTTTGGTAATAGACGGAATTGGGAATATAAAATTGGTCTACGATCAAAATCACATAACAGCCTGAATCGATGCAATCGATTAAAAAGCGAGTAATATCGTCCCAACCTTTTTCTACGATCCTTTTATGCACCATTTGAGTTTCCAGCCATGGGCATGTTTTAATCAAATACGGCGCGTAAAAGCTTAATGTAAAGCTATCCTCGAAAGACTGATCATGGTACAGCTGAATAAAATGGCTGTGAATCCAATCTGCAGCTTTGTCGTCTCCCTGAATAATGGAAAGCACATTGGCAATATTGTTATATGCATCAATTGCTGGGTTCGTAACAGGAAGAGCCTTCTCCAATGACATCACACTCCAATACGTTTAAGGACTTGTTTTTTTCCTATAATCACTTGGAGATATACCAAAGTATTTCTTGAAGGTAGTCGTGAACGTAGAGGAATTTTGATACCCTGTCTTTTCCCCTACCTCTGCAATCGTTAAATTCGAATCCTTAAGCAGCTCTCTTGCATGCGAGAGTCTAACTTTATTCAAATACTCCACATAGTTAACACCAAACGTTTTCTTAAAATAATTCGAGAAGTATTTCGGAGAAGTCTCCAACACTTCAGCCATGTGATCCAAATATAAATTTTCCATATAATGCAGATCGATATATTGTGAAATGAAAGCAGGATTGAGCTTGCTTTTCTGCTCCCCTTTGCTTTGGTTTGCCAAAAATTTGGCTACCTTCACCAAACCCCGCTCCATATCGCTGGGATGGTCAGCTTGTTCAAGCTGCTGTAAAAAGTCCGTCTCCAATTGATACAAAGCCTTGCTGTCTGCAGAGCCGTTTCCCGTATGTCTCAACATATCGTAAAACATCGCTTTCACCACATGTTCCATCTGGTGTCTGTGAATGTTGCGGTCGATATTTTCTTGTATCGTTTCCGTTACGATTTTGACGGCATCGGTCATTTTTCCGCTCAGCAAATAATTAGACAGCTTCTCCATTTTCTCCAGCGGATAATAAATACCGCACGTATATTCGATTTGTTCGACATCCATGACGAAAACCGAATCATTCACATGGCGATAAGCGGCTCCGTTCGCTACATCCCGATATGCCCTTTTACAATTGGCCACTTCACTCGCATAGAGCTTGCTTACGCACGCCCATATGACATAATGCCTTAACTCTTCATCCGTTCGATTCTTAAATGATCGTAATTGTTTAAACAAAGTATGCCGGGCGGCGGAGTTTTCCAATCCCACCAATGCAATGAAATATAAGCTGCCAATATGGAAAACGGGAACATCCAGCAGTTCGCGCTTCAGTCCGCTTGCTAAAATCACTTCAATCTCTTCCACATGCACGTGATGACCTTGTTCCGCTTCCTTCGGATGCAGATGGAAAAGCACCATGGCAAACTGCTTTTGGACATACATTTCCGGTAAATATTTATGAATCAAATGCTCATATTCACTCGGCTCCGCATATTCATCCAATGCACGAAGAAAAGCAGCTCTTCGAATCTCCTCATCAACCGTATCCAGTTGATCTCTCAATCTCTTATTTTCCGTTTGAATTTGCAAAATGCCTTTATGAATATTTCGAAAATCGTTACCTCGATGATTCCCAATTCCAAGCTGTTGGAGGATATTCTTAACCGGCTTGTAAAGATAAATACTTAGTAAGAAAGACAGAATAATGGTACTGATGATCGCTGTAATCATGATCGTCTGATTCGCTTTATTCACCGAGTCAATGTTCATGAATTGGTAAGGGACCTTGTCGATATATATAAAATCGTTGTAATCGGATCTGTAAATGTTATACTCGAAATTTTTGCGTGTAACCGATTGTTCCTCCACATTGAAATACACATCATTGAGCACCTCTACCAAGTCGAAGCTTTGATCGGTACTTAGAATAACATTTCGATTCGGATCCAGAACAATGAAGGATGACCCGGGAATCATGGCGTTTTGGTTCACGTAACTCAACCATTCCTCGGCATCAATGAGCAGCATAATGTTCTTGTCCGACAGACGAACTTTATTCCCTCCCGTGATGACCATTAAATCCTTTTTCTTTTTCTGATTAATGGTCTCATTCTGAATGCTGAAGGTTTCTGCAGGAAACACTTTTCCCGCTCTTGGAGACCTCATATACTCTTTCCAGTATTCAGCATCGTAAAGATCGTGCTTATATTTTTTTTCAAATATTTCGGTTAGACTTGAAGTTCCGTATGACGTAACGGCGAGATCCATATTATCGTAAAACACAACCACATCTTCGATAAAATCGATGGAAGAGACGAGAGTAGTGACATTCTTCTGCAAATCATAAATCTTTGCCATATCCGTACGCCCGTCTGCCTCTATCACATTGTTATAAGGCAATGCATGGATGGAGTGGATCAAGCTGTCAATCGTTCGAAAGCTGTTGTCGAACGATTGTATCATCGTCTTCACGACCAGCGTGTTGTTCTGACTGACCTTATCATAGATTCCAGCGATGGAGTTCCGGTGTACAATATAGTTGGATACAAACATGACCATCATGACGATCAGCAGAGCAAAGAAAATCTGCAGCAGTCCCACGTTCGTAATTAATCTCTTCATCGATTTCTTCCCCCCGTCATAGTCATCTAATCATGACGCGTATCCAAACTAATTCTACACGGCTGACATTACCCCTTCTCAGAACCTAGCATGACACCTTTGGCAAAATATTTTTGAGCAAATGGATAAATCAGCAGGACCGGAACCATCGACAATACGATCGTGGCATTTTTCATCGCTTGCGGTGCCAGTGCAGCTCTATCCACCAAGGCGGCATCTGATTCTGAGTTGAAGATCAGCATATCCCGAAGTACAATCTGCAATGGAAACATATCCTTGTCATTCAAATAGATGAGCGGCAAGAAAAAGCTGTTCCAGTGCCCCATAAAATAAAACAATCCGATGGAAGCCAGCGCAGGCTTGGAGAGCGGAATGACGATATTGAACAAGATGCGGTATTCCGAAGCCCCATCAATCTTAGCCGCCTCCCTGATTTGAGAGGACATATTCTCGTAAAAGCTCTTCAATATAATCAATTCAAAGGTCCAAATCGCGTTTGGCAGCACTAAAGCCCATACGGTATCAATCAATCCTAACTGCTGTACAACCATATATGTCGGAATGATCCCAGCGTTCAAGAACATGGTGAGCACAATCGCAAGCATCCAGAACCTGCGGCCAAAAAATTCTCTTTGCGCCAGCGGATAAGCCGCAATCGCCGTAAACAACAGATTGATAAAGGTCCCTAAAGCGGTGTAATATATGGTATTCATATATGCTCTCGGAATTTTATCATCCTTCAGCACTTCCACATAGGCATCGAAATTGAAGCCTTGGGGCCACAAAAACACTTTCCCCTGCAGTACGGAAACCGTATCGCTGAATGAAATGACGGTGATATACCAAACCGGATATAGCGTGCATATGGCAACGCCGATCAAAATGATCGTATTGAGTATGTTAAAAAACGATAGCTTGCGTTCTCCTACCATAGACCGCTGCCTCCAATCCTCTTACTTAACTGGTTCGCCCCTAGGAGCATAACCAATGCCACTGCGGATTCAAACATTCCAACCGCTGCAGCGTAGCTGTAGCTGGACTCCAATAACCCTTTTCGGTAAACGTAAGTGGAGAATACGTCGGCCACATCGTATGTCATTGGATTGTATAGAAGCAATACTTTTTCATAACCGATGCGGAACATGTTGCCTGTGTTCAAAATGAACATGACAAGCACGGTAGGCATAAGTCCTGGAATGGTGATGTGTCTCATCATATGCCACCTATTCGCGCCATCCACTTTGGCGGCTTCATACAGCGTCGGACTAATACCGGCAATCGCCGCTAAATAAATGATCGCCTGATACCCCATCGTCGCCCAAATTTCGGAAATGACATAAATCGGCCTGAACCAGTTCGAATCGATGAGAAAGTACTTTTTCTCAAATCCTAAAAAGGATAGGAATTGATTGATCAGCCCGTTGGTAGGCGATAAAAAATCGATGATCATACTCGCAATAATGACAACTGACAAAAATGCAGGCAAGTAACTGAAGGTTTGAATGGACTTTTTAAACCATTTCACCCTTACTTCGTTGAGCAATACGGCTAAAATAATTGGAAATGGAAAGCCGAATATCAATGTAAAAAATCCGAGCAGGAACGTATTCCTAAACAGCATCCAAAAGTCTTGATTGCTAAAAAATTTCTGAAAATGCTCCAGTCCTACCCATTCGCTCCCCCATACACCCTGATATACACTATAATCCTTAAAGGCAATGACCAACCCGTACAGAGGGCCATAACGGAATATAGCATAGAACACAATACATGGAATGAAGAGCAAGAGCAGCTGACGATCCCGCCTGATATGTTTAAGTGTAGCGATGAAACGGGTCTTCAACGGTTTCTTTGTGCGCACTTTGCCAGCCTCTACACTTGGTTGTTGCACATTCTTCCCTCCTATTTAATGATAGGCACCCAGAAAATAAAGACTCTGGGCGCCTATGCACCGTAACAAAATTGTCCCTAATTATTCGGCATCATATCTTGCTTGCGCCGCATTGAAGATTTCCAGCATTTCATCTACACCCGCTTTAGCAGCCTGTGCTTTCCACTCTTCCCACTGCTTATCGCCATAGCTCTTATCTAGTACATACTTAGAATTGAATTCTTCTGCCGCTTTTTGCAGAGAGGTTTGCAGTTCCGACAAGGAGGAAATCTCTTCATCCGTAAAGTTCAGAATCGGATCTTCCACTTCCCTGCGATCCTCGCTCATGATCATATCCTGAGCTTCCTGCTCTCTTTCGGAATATTTGAAATAAACGCTCTTGCGGTTCGGTCTTAAATAAGCACCTTCCTGCCACATTCCATAACGATCTTCGAGAATGCTGATATCTACAATAGGCAGATCGGACAATTCAGGATATACCGGATATCCATCTTCACCCCATTCAAAGTTGACGCCTTCAACGCCCAGCGTCATCAGGTCTGCTCCGGATGGACTCGTCAAGTAATCGAGCAGCTTCAGAGCTACTTCTTTGTTCTTATTGTTCGCAACAGCAAGGCTGTAGTCGCTGACTTCCGGCAAAGATCTTACGTTCCCTGTAGGGCCAATCGGAAGTGCATATCTAAGATCATAATCCGGCATCGTTTCCTTCACTTGATTCGGAAACAATTCCAATCTACCAATCCAATCCCATGTAACGAACGCTTTATCCGTCGTCATCTTCGTCGTCCAGGAATCCTGCGTATCGGTCAAAAATTCAGGATCGAGCAAACCTTCATTGTAAAGCTTCTTCATGAAATCGAGCATCTCTTTATGAGCGTCCTGCACAGCGGCGAATTTCCAAGTTCCTTCGTTTTCATCATAGTAAGCCGGATAATTCGCTCCGCCGATTCCCCAACCATATGCCCAATCTCTGAAAATATACTCCGTGTTCTTGGACGCATATGGATAGCTGTCTGGATAAAGCTCCTTCAGCTTCTTGAGCGCTTCATAGAATTCTTCTGTATTCGTCCAAGGCTCAATGCCATGCTTGTCGAAAATATCTTTACGATACATAAATCCATGGTTCACTTCACGATTCAACTGATAGATAGGCCATGTATACAGATTACCTTCCTGATCCCCAAAGGACTTGATCACCCATGGGTTCTCTTCCAAATAAAGCTTGGAGAAGTTCGGCAGCATATCCGCATATTCATTGATGGCTACGACCCCGCCCTGCTTACCGATATCTTTCAATTCAGCAGCTTTCAGACCATTGAAGATATCTGGAAGTTTGCCCGAAGCGACCGTCACTCTCAGCTTATCTTCATAAGTTTGTGGAGAATAAGTTTGAAACTCCACTTTAATACCTGTACGCTTCTCGATTTCTTTCACAACCAGCATCTCATCCGTAATTGTTACATTCCCCGCATGCATCCAAGTCAATGTAACCGGCTCATCCACGATCGGAAGCTGTAATCCACCCGTATCGCCATAATCGGCGGATACATCTTCGGTCGGTTTGTTTCCGCCCGTGTTGGTGCCCCCGTCATTACTACCGCCATTCGAGCCTCCATTATTATTATTGTTGCCTCCGCATGCTGCCAGTACAGTGAAGACCATCGTGAATACTACGACCAGACTCAAAAGCTTTTTTGACATTTCTTTTCCTCCCTCTAATTCTGAAAGTTTGTAATTTGAACACTTCCGACCCGAATGTCACTTTACATCACACGGAAATATTCAATTACAATTGTAGAAACGTTGTCTTTGTTCGTAAACAAGGCGTTTTCTTCACCCTTGTATATTCCTTTTACCCCTTGAAAATTCAGAGATATTCCTTTGATATCATTGCGTTTTTACCTTGGTGGAAATTGTAAAAGAAGTAGAAAACCGAAAACCCCAAGTTATTTTAGTGTACATATAATGTTAAATTATATAACACAATTCCATTGGTGTATAGCTTGCACGAATAGTCTACCTCGTTCTTACGACTCACCCCCGATCGATCCGGAAGGTTGCTCAAGGGTGATCGCCATTTCCAACCTTATACTTGCAATCGATATCAAGTGATCCGTTCGATTCACCTGCCTTTCTCTTAACCTCCCTTTCATCCTTTGTGTTGTGACTGAACTTGATTTCTCCCACAGTATAAAAGCGGTTACAAATGAAGTAAATAAAGCGTTTTCAACACTATGTTCATTCTGACGGAAAATCATGAACAAAGATCATAAACCCTTATGTATCAAGGGTTTTCGGCGTGTGGAAAATCATAAAGCGGTGGAATTTCATCATATTTTAAAGGAATTTCACAAATAGATAGGCATCTCCTTGTTCCATAAAATGACAATTCCAGTTTGTGTATCAATCACCTTACGGCCCCCAGCGAATATTTCATCTCTTTTTCATTTTCTATTCCTCACATCATACCATACTTTCGTCTCAATTCAGCGTTTATTTATTCATTCGACATCTCGTACAGATGTGACATACAATTAACATTGATTTGATATAGAAAACAAAAAAAAGATTCTTCGAATGAGGGAGAGCCTCACGAAGAATCCAATAAACAATGTATTGCTTGTCATATATCGAGTGATGCTGACCTGCTTAGAAGGTGCCCGCATATCGGTTAACGATAGGATCCAACAACCTTTTTTCCCGATCTGGAAGCACGCCAAGTAATTGAATAATTCGGGATAAATACTGCGGGTCTCTCGTAATTTCATACTTGATGAATAAATTTCTTATACTTTCAGACGTTCTCCATATCTCTTTATAACCCTCGATCCAGCCTGGATCAATCTCTACCAACTGGGATCTAGACAGATGCTCTAATAAGCCGATCATTCTTTTCTTATGCTCATACAACGTATGAAGCGGCCTTATATCCAATCGCATCAATTCTATAGCCGTAACCTCGTAGAGTTGCTTCAGCACCCTGTACGTGTCTAAGCCGAATGTTTTTGGAACATTCGGCTGTAATGAATATTTCACCTTCAAATGGCGATCACTCGACGTATAATAATCTTCCAATGCTCTGAACACATGCTGTATATCCAGTGTATAGGTTACATGATCTTTATAAGTAAACTGCATGACTTTCGGTTCATTCGCAGCGGCTGTATATCCTTCTACGATTTGGTTCATAGGTATGGCTTTACATGAATAAATCCGCTTGAAGAAATCTGCTGCATAGAATACTTTTTGCTCTAAATCATAGCCATAGATTAGCAATCCGTGCGGAAGATGAATAAGTTGGTAGTTCACATGCTCTTGAATATAAAATCGGTCCACACAGATTCCGATATATTGATGTTGGTTGATACGGTCAATGATCCATTCCTCTATGGATTCTGTCACAGTTCCTTCAGACAGCACTTCAACCTCTACAAAAGGATTGTTCTGATAATAATCATTTAGAAAAATATATTCAATCCACGTCAAATTAACCCTGTCCGTTATGTTCTTGAAGGAACTGATTTGAATATAGTTCTGATATATCCAATTCATATAATCCGCATGGATCGGTATGACAGAATGAGGATGCGGATCATAGCAAATGACAGGCGGTTTTTCTGTAATATGAAGGATCTTCTTGTTCATATCCAACCTCCTCGCAAACCAACATCTGTACAGGTCATTTTTTATTCAAAAACAATTTCCTTCCCTGTCTCGGAAGATTCATAGATCGCACACAGCATTTTCATCATTTCTACGCCATCCTGGACTGGGCTAAGCGTTTCTTTACGTCCCATCGTTGCGTCGATAAAATGAGCAATTTCGTTTTTGAATGCATCTACAAAATCAAACGACAGGTTGTCGACCTGCGGAAGCACATTGAGAATCGTATCATGCTTTTCCGTAACGATTGCCAATTCCGGTTCTAATTCAGCACCGCCTTTATCCCCATATATTTTTACCGACAACTCATCCTTTTGGGCATGCAGCGTAAAGCTGACGTCAACCATGATCGAAGCTCCGTTTTCAAAGCGAATCAGCGCATTGGCCAAATCCTCAACTGTATTGACCGCTCCGTTATAATCCGCTGCTCTGTAAAAAGACAAGTTCTTTATGTTGGAGCGATTGCCCAATCGATTGTATGCGTTGCCCGTTACCGATTTCACCTTCGGTCTGCCCATCAAATACCAGCAAATATCTATGACGTGCACACCCAAATCAATGAGCGGGCCGCCTCCAGAACGTTCCTTATCGGAGAACCATCCTCCCGGGTTTCCAAGTCTCCGCAGACAGGATGCTTTCGCATAATAGATTTCTCCTAATTCACCGTTATCCAAAAACTGCTTTAGTATTTTTGTATTGCTTCCGTATCGTCTGACAAACCCGACCTGCAGCAGCTTTCCGCTTTTTTGAACAGCTTCTTCGACCTGCAGTGCTTCTTCGACTGTTTTGCATAATGGTTTTTCTACGAGTACATGCTTGCCGGCTTCTAGAGCTGCTATACTGATTTCCGCATGCGAATTGTTCCAAGTGCAGATGCTCACGCTATGTATTTCCGGCAGAGCGAGGAGATCATGATAATTCGTGAACACGTGTGAAGCGCCAAAAGCTTCCGCCTTTTCCTTTGCTCTCTGCTCGTTCAAGTCACAAATCGCATAAATTTCTACCTCGGGGTTGCTTTTATACGCATTCAAATGGACTTCAGAGATCGAACCCGCTCCAATGACACCAATCTTTAATTTGGACATGTTCATTTTCCTCCTTCATAATGTACTTGCTCTTACTTCATGATACGTAATCTAAACCTTTTAAAACAAATCTCTAAATCGTCTTTATATCAAAATTTATACGGCTTCCCACTGGCTTCGAATTTCGTTCAGCGTTTTCTGCAGATGACAAAAATACAAGTCATAAGGAGATCTGTGGACGGCATCGATGAACGAATCTTCATAAGCACCTAGTTCCTTCTCCAATTCACCCAGCAGCTGTAAAATAGACTCCTTATGAGCCGTCTCACCTTTCGGAACATCAATCACTCTAGCTGGAAACAGCGGTACGTTGTAATAGGACAACCTCGCCAGCTTCGATCCGACCTGTTCCAATCGCTTTATTGTTTCTTCTCTGTTAGACGCGTCTGCATTATGAGCGTAGTCGCCGCGAATCACATCCAGTTCATCCCCCCAGGCTGATCTAGCAAACACATAGCTGTTGTACCCGTGGGCCCATTTCCAAGAATAATGCGCTCCAGCCTGCGGATATGGGACGACCAAATTCGTGATGCTCTCAATCCCTAAAGAACGGTAATACTTCATATCTTCACAGATTCGCTCGGGCATGCTTGGGAACAAACAACTCAGCATAAAATGATCGCTGTAATATTCAAATACAGTGAGCTTCTTATAATGAGCTTGCGTAATCTCCCCCCACCCTTCTAGCGCTTGCTTCGCACGCTGTTCTTCGATCCGTTCGTACCCGTCCCATCCTTGGCTGTAATCTCTTCCCCAATAGGCATAAAGCGTATGAATGAGACTTGATCCTGAAATACGTTCTGTTCGCTCAAGCATATCCCACGATAACCCGGCGTTATAGGCGATATGTTCTGCATCCACGTGCAGCTTTGCTTCATGCAGCTTCTTCTGCAAGTTTTCCGTGAAACGAATGTACAGGTTTAGAAAAGGTTCGCTGCTGGCTGAACCTTCTTCACTTACAGCTGTATCCTCAGGCCATAAGGAAACTCGTTTCAATCCGGGCACCGCTTGGCAGTATCGCACAATGTCGCTTGTCACTTGAATCTGCCATGACTCGTCTTCATAATCGAGCTGCTTCGATGGTTGAGAACTGCTTTCCGATGGGTTCAGAAAAAATTTCATGCTGTGGCCGCCCAGTGTTAAATCCAAACCTCTTTTGCTCAGCTCGCTTTGGAACATCTCCTTCAACGCGTCATACAGCATGAACGTAAGGAACAGCTCATTCACGCGGTTTTTAGCGAGCCAATCGACCATTGCACGCATGTAATCTTCATCGTAAATATTTTCAAACACAAAGCCTCTTCTGTTCATCATCGGTTCATGAATATAACCCGGTTTTAACAAATCACTTCTTTTCATGACTTCAACCGGAGGCTGCCCCGGGTAGATCCATTCCAAGTTCCAGCGTGATTTACAAAAATGATAGACGGCATACAGTGTCGCTCGTTCGGACTTTCCTGTAACAATCGTCCCTCGGCTCGTAAGCACAATCGTGAACGCATCATCGCCGTACACACGGTCTTCATTCTGCCAAGGCCATGCTTCGATTTCGCGAAGTGCCGTGGCGTTCATACAATCCTGCCATGTACCTACAAACCATCTCTCATCTGCTGAATTAGGTATGGCGGCAAGTTGGACACCGCGAGACGCGGCGGTCTCATACAATTCCTCACATGCAAAATCCAAAACTTCATGCTGCCGCAGCTGCAATATGGATGCTTTCAAGAGTGCGGCCTCCTTTCGTGTAATGATCATGGGGAGCTTACGTCACTTTGACATATGAACAGGTGCACGCTGCTGACGGCTTTGTTCCGCAGCATCCAATATTCGGATGACCTCCATCGTTTCAGAGAACTCGAGCGGAGCTATTCCGGTCGTAAACATGTTCATCACCTGCTCCAGCAAACTAGCGTAGAACGGCTTCTTGGAGGATCCAATATCGATCAGATGATCACCCGATTCACGGTGAATCGTGGCGCCAAATCCGTAATTTCCGCAGCGATTGCCCCGTACGGTTCCGATCCGCCCATCGTTCCAGCGGCAGGTGATCAGCTCATGCTCCTCGCTGCTGAAGGCGAAGACTTCCTCGCAGCCTCTTCCCATGATGGTTACGAGCATCTCCACGCTATGAATACCGTACCAAAAATAGTGCCTCTGCGTTGATTGAACGTCCATCGGACCATAAACATCAGCTCCGAATACACGCCCGCCTTCCCCCTGCTGCAGGCCAAGCTGCAAGCTTTCGGCATACCTAAGCGCAGAGGAACTGAACACTGGAATGCCATAGGAGGCTGCGATGCGTTCGATCTCTTCTGCGTCTTCCATCGTCAGCGACAGCGGCTTGTCGATAAATACCGGCTTACGGTAGGGAGCAATTCGCTTGAACAAATCGAGATGGACCCGTCCGTCCGCAGCTTCCAGCAATATAGCATCACAGTTCTCAGCTACTTCTTCGGGCGTATCAACGATTTTCACTCCGAAGGACGATTGCAGTTGTGCTGTGTACCCTTCCACTCTGCTGATACTTAACGGAAAATCAGGCGATCCTCCGGAATAACCATAAGTCACCCGCCCGCCTCGAATATGATACCGATGTCCCGGATCATGAAGCAGTTCCGTGAATGCGGGGGCATGAGAGGTGTCGAGGCCGATCATCCCTATCTTCAAATCTGTCATTGACGCCAGCTCCTTTACTCAGGGGTTGTTATAGCAAATAACCGCTGCATGGCGATTTCCGCCAGCATGGAAGCACCAACAGGAATACACTCCTCATTCAAATCAAACCGAGGATGATGCAGTCCGAAGGCTTGATCGGCATTTTCCTTCGGTCCTGAACCGATCCAAAAAAAGCAGCCGGGAACTTGCTTCAAGTAAACAGAGAAATCTTCCCCCGCCATCGTCGGTTCCGCCTGCTGCAGGCCATCAGATCCAACCACCTGCTTCGCCGCCGCTTCAACGTGTGTGGCACATTCGTCATGGTTCTCCAACACAGGCACTTGATGAATATACTGAATATCTGCGCTGCAGCGGTAGCCGTCTGCCACCCGGGAGACGATTCGCTGGATGATGTCCGGCATGCGCCTTTGAACATCCGGGCGAAAGGTCCGTATCGTCCCGGTCATGACCGCTCGATGTGGAATGACGTTATTGGCATCACCGGCTTGAAGACTGCCGATCGTAATGACCGCTGGCTGGAACGGAGAAATTTCCCTGCTCACTGCGGTTTGTAGCGCCATCACGACAGCAGAGGCGCAGACGATCGGATCAATGCTCTGATCAGGAATCGCTCCATGCCCCCCTCTTCCTTCCAGTGTGATCTCAATCCGATCGACGGAGCCCATCATCGCACCGGAGCAGACGGCGATCTTCCCAGCGGACAATGTAGGCAGATTGTGAAGTCCGTAAATTTCCGATACACCTGATAATGCGCCTTCCTCGATCATCGCCTTGGCACCGGCATTGATCTCTTCCGCCGATTGGAACAGCAAACGAACCGTTCCTGGAAAAGACTGCTGCGTCAGCAGCTGTGCGGCGGCCAGCAGTATCGTCGTATGCGCATCATGTCCGCACGCATGCATTACGCCAGGACGCGCGGAGGCAAAAGGCAGTCCCGATTCTTCTTGTATCGGCAGCGCGTCCATATCGGCACGAAGGGCGATCGTGGGACCCGGCTCTGTTCCGGGTATGTCTGCTACGATTCCGTGACCGCCGACCCCTGTTTCGTATCGTATTCCCATCTCGGATAACCGCTCCGCCACTTTCGCCGCCGTTTCTGATTCTTGAAAGCTCAGCTCCGGATAACGATGAAGATCTCTGCGGAATTCAATCCACTCTGCGACCTGCTTCTCATTCAGCTGCAAAGACGGTTTGCTCATGCATTCGATCCCTCGCTTTTCTGATTCTCTTCATGGCTCTTGCCATACAGCCTGCGCATGATTTGCTTGCCAGTTGGCGTCCTGGCAAGGCCGCCCTTGGCTGTTTCCCGATGCTTCTCGGGCATTTCCGAGCCGACCTCCAGCATGACCTGAATCACTTCGTCGGACGGAATGACACTCCGTACACCCGCCAGTGCCATGTCGGATGCCGCAAGCGCTGTTACAGCCCCGAATCCGTTGCGAACGATACATGGAACCTCTACTAATCCGCCGACCGGATCGCAAATTAAGCCGAGCGAATTCTTCAGGGCGAGGCCCACGGCGTGAACGGCCTGCTCGGGACTCCCCCCTCGCAGCTCCGTCAGCGCTCCAGCTGCCATCCCAATCGCTGAGCCGACTTCTGCCTGACAGCCGCCTTCCGCACCGGAAACGAAGGAATTGTTGGCGATGACATAACCGATCGCACCAGCTGCGAACAGTCCATTCACCATATGGTCATCTTCAAAGCCGAAGCGTTCCTGAGCGCTGACAAATACACCCGGAATAATGCCGCACGATCCGGCCGTCGGTGTAGCAATAATGCGTCCCATCGAAGCGTTCACTTCGGAGACAGATAACGCATAGGCCATCGCTGTACATGCCTCTACTCCGAGAGAAGGTACGCCGGATCCAATATAGGACTGCACTCTTTGTGCATCGCCTCCCGTTAGACCGCTGCGAGATACCGTATTGTCCGTCAAACCTTTGCGCACCGCCTCTTTCATTACGCCGTAATAATCTGCCATCTGATCAAAGGTCTGCTTCTCCGATCGCCCCGTCTCCTTCACCTGCTCCTTCAGCATCAGACTGGCAATCGTTACATTTTCATTCCTGCACAGCTCGGCAATCTGATTTAATGATGAGAATCTCATTCCCTCACCTCTCTAGACGTTAAATCCGCTAAGCTTATCCGATGAACATAGGGCAGGGAACGAAGACGGTCCATGAGCGAAGTCGGAATGGCTTCATCGGTTTCTACTACCGTCAATGCATCTCCGCTTCTCCCCTTTCGATCGACGTCCATATAGCCGATATTCAATCCCTCGCTGCTAAACAGCGACGTAATGTTCGCCACGATGCCTGGGCGATCATCATGGAACACAAGCAAGGTAGGATACACTACGGAAAAGCCTACATCAAAATCATTCACACTTTGGATCACAATGTTCCCGCCGCCAATGGATGAGCCTATGACCACATCTTGACGAAGATCGGTACGAAGTGTAATCTTCGCGGTGTTCGGATGGAGGGTAGGCTTTCGGCCTGTTTGGAACACGATCTCGATGCCAGCTGCCTTCGCTTCCTGCAGTGCATCGCGAATACGCAAGTCGTCTGTATCCATATCCAGCAAACCTGCGGTCACCGCTAAATCCGTCCCATGCCCTCGGTACGTATCGGCAAAAGATCCATAGAACACGATTTCAGCTTGAGTCGGCTGCTCTCCGAAAATATGACGTGCCGTCCGACCTATGCGCACAGCACCCGCTGTATGCGAACTGGAAGGTCCGACCATACTGGGGCCGATAATCGAAAAGACATCTTTAAAACGCATGCCGCACCTCCTCCTCACACGACTTCACTGCGTATCCATGATGTTACTCGCTGGACAGTAACGATGAATCGGACAGCCACTGCTGCAGATGGGCTTTTACGAATTCGTCATCGTTTAGATGCGGATAATCACGATACACCCGATCGATTTCTTCAGCTTGACCTGGGGAGAGCGTTTCGTTCGGATTCAAGCACCAAATCCCCTGGAGCAAGCCTTGTCTGCGAAGCACTTCATGAATGCCTGGAATACAGCCCTCAAAATGATGGGCCGGGTCGAAGAAAGCGGCATTGGAATCGGTCACCTCAATGTTGCGTGTCAGCCATTCAGGCGAAATCTCCCCGCGGGATCTCTCCTTTTTAATTTCCTCCAGCAGCTGCACAGCCTTATGTGTCCATACGGCCCAATGGCCAAGAAGTCCGCCGACCACTTGCTTTTCTACAGGCTGGCCGTTCACATTGAAACGATAGGTCGTCAGCAGATCGTTCACGATATTGTCGTCATTACCGGTATACAGTGCAATTTCGTCCCGGCGACTCGAATAGCATACGGCTCGCGCGACATCGATGGTCTGATAGCGATTGAACGGAGCCATCTTGATCGCAACGACGTTCGGAATCTCTGCAAATTCACGCCAAAACTCAAAGCTGAAGATCCTCCCTCCAACCGATGGCTGCAGATAAAAACCGATGACAGGAATCCGCTCGGCTACCTTCCGTGTCCGCTCCAAAATAGCCTCTTCGCTCCAGCCCGTTAATCCGCCCATGCTGAGCAGCCCGGCGTCATATCCATAACGCAGCGCGATCTCCACTTCTTCCAGCGCTTGTTCCGTTGGCCCGCAGATGCCAGCCACTTTGATGAAAGGCCGTTCCAGCTTGGCACGATCCACTTCTTCAGCAGCCAAACGAAGTACGGGCTCGAACAAGTTCACATCTTTATCGCGAATTTCAAACTGCGTCGAGTGCACGCCAACGGCTACCCCGCCTGCGCCCGAAGCCATATAGTAACGGGTAAGCGCCCTCTGATGCCGCTCATCCAGCTGGCGTTGTTCATCCAGAGCCAGCGGGTGAGCAGGAATGACTAAACCTTCATGAAGCGCCTGAAGCAGTTCAGCTGATAAGCTTTTTCCTCGTCCACTCATTAGAATTTTCCATCCCTTTCTTGAAAGTGTGTCGGTTTATTCCATGTATCTCCGCCTGCCGCCACCCACTCGGCAACCCAATCGATCATTTGCAGCAAAGAAACGCGGGGATATCCGAACAGCTGATGGGATTTAGACGCATTGCTGAGCAGTGCCGTCTCGGATTCGCTTCCTGTAAACTGTGCTTCCTTGCCCAGCCTTTGAGCGAACTGCTCCGCGGCCCAGCGTACAGACATCGTCTCTGGACCTGTAATATTCACCACATTCGGCGGAGAAGAGCATACGGTTAAGCAGCGCAGCGCCATCTCATTGGCGTCTCCCTGCCAAATCACATTCGCATGCCCCATCGTTAAATTGATCGGACGGCCTTCATTGATCGATTTGGCAATTTCGAGCAGCACGCCATATCGCATGTCAATCGCATAATTGAGACGGTAAATCGTCATTGGAGTTTCATATTTATGTGAGTAATGCTCGAACACACGCTCACGACCCAGGCAGGACTGTGCATATTCACCAAGCGGCTCCGGCGGACGAGATTCGTCCACCCCTCCTCCGCCGACAGGAGTGAATGGATACACATTACCGGAGGAAAATACGACAATCCGGGAATCCTTGTATTTCTCAGCGACTCGTCCCGGTAAATAGGCGTTCATCGCCCAAGTGAAATGCTCCTTGCCTGTCGTACCGAACTTATTGCCTGCCATATATATGACATTCTCCGCACCCGGCAGCTCTTGAAGCGCCTTGTCGTCCAATAAATCACACGAAATCGTCTGAACTCCTGCTTCCTCTAATTCTTTTCTCGCCGCATCATTCGAAAAACGAGATACCCCAATCACCTTTTTGTTCAAACCGCCTTGGGCAATCGCATTCACCGCGAGTCTTGCCAAGCTCGGTCCCATCTTGCCGCCTACACCCAATAAAAGAATGTCACCTTCTACAGAACTCAAATCAGCGATTAATCTCTCCGATGGTTCTGCCAGTTTTGCTTCCAGTTTAGCTACCGTTTTCATCATAGAACTCCTCTCTTCTTCTGGTCTTATCTTTATGATAACGACCAATTCTATTTAAAGACAAATCTATTAATCGTCTTTAAATATCCAAATCTATGCGCCGTGGATATCATCCGCTAAAATAGTAAAATCATCCAATTCAAAAATCGTCTTCCTGCTGAAATAACAAAACATGGAAAGGAGCGATTTGCAGGATGGAAGAAATGATCCGTATCGAGCAGGTCTCTTATCGACGAGGAGACAACGAGCCGCTCAAGAAGATGAACTGGACGGTTAACAAAGGAGAGCATTGGGCGATCCTTGGCCTCAATGGTTCTGGCAAAACGACCCTGCTGAATGTCATTAACGGCTACATCTGGCCGACGAAAGGCTCGGTTTCGGTGCTAGGCCATGCCTTCGGTACCATAGATTTGCGGGAATTACGAAAAATGATTGGCTGGGTCAGCTCATCGCTTCAGGAGAAGCTTTATGCGAGCGATAAGGCCGAATACATTGTAGCCAGCGGAAAATTCGCAACGATCGGCTTATATGAGGAACCCAGCGAGTCCGATTGGGAGCTGGCCTACTCCTTCATGGAACAGCTTGGCTGCTCACACCTGAAGGGAAGAACGTTCCAAACGTGCTCCCAAGGAGAGAAGCAAAAACTGCTTATTGCCAGGGCGCTGATGGCTAAGCCGAAGCTGCTCATTCTCGATGAACCGTGCAATGGACTCGATCTATTTTCGCGCGAGCGATTGTTGGAGTCCATAGACCGCCTTGCGAAAAGCGGTGATGCGCCCACGATCTTTTACGTGACGCATCATACGGAGGAGATTCTCCCCATCTTTCGCCATGCGCTCTTATTAAGAAGAGGGGAAGTATTCCTGCAGGGCAAGGTTCAAGATGTACTGACGAGCGGGCAGCTGACCGACTTTTTCGAAACCCCGGTCGAAGTCATTCCGCGGGACGAGCGCATATGGGTACTTCCTGCAAGTGCTAATGATGAACGCTCCCCCTCCAATTGAAGCGTGCGGTATCCAAAACCAAGCAAAACCAAAATAAAAAGCTCCCAAGCCTTTCCTACTGACGCATAGGTTCGCTTGGGAGCTTTTTATTTGCTTACACTATCTTCTAAGAAGGCAAATCTGAATATTTGCCTTGGTCTTCCTCTCGGTACCTTTTCCATCCCCGATACATCGACCAATCCATGATCCATCCACATCAGCAGCAGCCGATGTGCGCTTCGCACGGTAATATCCAACAGAGCGGCAAGCTCATGCACCATGTACTCGTTCTTGCCGAAACGCGCCATTTGATTGAGCAGCTTGCTCAAATAAGCGCTCGTCATCCCCGCATCTTCCGCCTTCTTAATCAACTCTCCGTTCGTTATCGCCAGTACTCCCTGCACCGGCTCGGCCATCTCCAGCGGACCGATGAGCGTCCGATCTTCACGTACAATAAAACAAGCGTTTCCGCCCGCTTCCTTCGATTTTCTAAGCGCCGTTCTGGCGTGTGTGCCCGCTTCATTGGCCGACCTTCCGAATCCCATCCCGATACTGAGGGAGACGCCATATGTCTTGCTCATGTCCTTGGCAAGCGGTATCGTCTTATATCCTCCGGTTTCACGTTCGAAGATCCCCCGTGTCGTAAAAAATAAATATTCATCTCCGCCCAGATGGGTCAAATACCCGTCCAGCGATTCGACGTAATCCAAAATCATGCGGTGAATATCCAGCTTCAGCTTCTGAACCTCATGCTCACTGTTTCGCTTCGAAGCGACAGTTCCAAAATCGTCAACGTTGACCAAACCGACGACGATTTGCGCTTCCCTGCTTTGCCGCGCACCTGTGGACAATAAAGCACGCTCCAACGTTACGATCATGTCTTGGTCGGATGGCAGCAGCCATTCATTCGGTATACCGAGCTCTGTCAGCCTGATTGCTACCGATTCCATGCCGGTCAGGGCGATGGAGCATTTCTTTCGTTCATGCTGGGTTTGGTGAAATTGTACAAGCTTCTCCCGCAAATCGTAGGCAGGTCCATCATACATCGCGAAGAAAGTTTCGCTGATGCCCAAATCCTTCAGTGTACGCACGACCATCGTTTTGGTCAGCGTATCTACGGAGAATCCTCCGGTCAACCTGTCGGCCTTCATTGCGCGAAACAGCGCCTTATACATCCCCGCATCCGTGATCGGAATATGATGCACTGGGATACTTGAATTCATGCTCTCCTTCACCTTGCGATGAGAGAAAGGATCCGACAGCAGCAGGACATCGACCCTTTCCATCAACTGCTGTGCCAGAGCAGGAACCTCCTCCTCATTGCGATAGACAAGCGGCACGGGTGTGAATGAAGGAAAGTTCTGCACAACGTTCATGAGCTTGTCCACGATCATTTGCGGACCAATCAATCCAATGCTGATCTGATTCACAATGCATCAACTCCCGGGTCCTAATCATGGCTTCATTGTAGCAGTAGTTTTTTTCAATCGGCAAGCTCTTCTTCTTGCAGATTCACTTATACAGCTATTCCGAGCATGCAGGGCTTGATGTTATCGAATATCATCGATTCGGGGTTAAAGGTATTTATGTATGCCTTGTAGAATTCAGAAGCAGCGCTTAACGTTACAATGTCATCATTATAAGATCACGGAGGAGACCCATGAGAAACATTTTACCCTTGCAAAAACCGTTCGTTACGACGTATTCTTACAGCACACATGTGTTATCGATCAGTGCAGATCACAAATGTTTCTGGGAATGGTTCTACAGTCAGCACGTCCAGCTCATGAGTACGATTACACCCGGAAACGTTATTCTAATCGAATTTTGTCCGCATCCATTCATTCTGCCTTCACCGCTATTACAATCTTGGAAGATTCCAAGGTTTCTGATCCAACAATTGAAGGATTCGGCTGATATTTTCAGCTTTGTGAAGCAAATGCTGGATCAGGGATATTATATGGTTCTGCAAATCGATGAGTATGGTATACCCGCCTTTGAAAACTATCATAAGCAGCATAAGCTTCATCCGATATTGATTTACGGCTATGACGAAACGGAAGGTTTGTACATACAAGATTTCTTTTCGTTTAGAAAATACAGCTCCGCCGTCATTACAAGAAGTGAACTCATTCAAGCCTTTGACCTGCAGCACATTTCTTCCTTCAAAGACGAGAACGGTATCGCGCTGATGCAGCTCAATCCGAATGCTTCCTTCATTCTGGATTTGAGGCAATTTTCCAACTTGATCGGGGACTATCTCCAATCCAAAAATACTCTGCAAGCGTCATCGCTGGGGATAACGTATCCAAGAAGAAAGTTTGGCTTCAACATCTATTCGGACTTGGATCACGCTTTCGACTTGCTGCTCGAAAATCAACAAGTATATACACTCACACGTGCACTGCACATATTAAGTGAACATAAAAAGGTGTGGCATGCTTCCTGCAGCTACCTTATGAGCCATTCTCGAATCGGGGAAAATGATGATTTGCTTAAACGGTTAAAGGAGCTGCATCAAGATGCCTTGATCATCCGAAACCTCTTCCTCAAATACGAAATTACTGGCCAAAAGCAGCTGATCGTCAGCACGAAGCGGAAATTATCGGAGCTTGCAGCCAAAGAACAGCAGGCCATCCATACCTATCAAGAGGTGGTGAACGCCGCTATTCCTTGACCATATGAAAAAGCATAGTCCAAACAACTATGCTTACATGTATTCCTATATGGAAGGCCCTCTTAAGCTTGCAGTTCAGCAATCGCTTTGTTCAGCTGGGTCTGGTTAAATCCAAGAATTTTCTTTTCGCCGATGACGGTTACAGGCACCGATCTCATTCCTGTATTCCACAATTCTTCAGCGAATTTGTCATCCAAATCGATGTTTCTTTCTTCGTACTCCACGCCTTGATCAGCAAGATACTTTTTAACCTGAGCGCAGTAATTGCAGTGCGTGCTGGAATAAACAATAGCCTTTGCGGACATCACACATTCTCCTTCATATCTAAAGTTGTAGTACGGCTGTTTCCGCCAGACACTGACGGATATCCTCCCGGTAGCTGTACATCAGCATTTGAGGTGCCGCATCTTGTCCCTGTGGGACGAGTCCTAATCAATTCATATATTATACGATATCGTCCATGTTGTTACATGAAATTTGTATGATATTTATTTAAAGAAAAAATGAAAATTAGATAAAAATAGCAGTAAACGTGGTACGTTCATACGCAGGGCTTGTTCAGCTACCGTGTATTTGCTATGATTACGCCGTAACGTGGACTGAAAGGGGCATCAATACATGAGAACGGAAAATCAAATCAAACGAAAGCTAAACGAGCTTATCGTTCGGCGCAATACGCTTAAAGATTCCTTACCGGAAGTGGAAGCGTCCAGCCATCCGGTGCTAGGCCAGCTGGAGGATCAAATCATGCTTCTGGAATGGGTACTGAATGAACCGACAGGCAGCTATCATATGTAATGCAGTCATCGTCTTCTAACATAGGCGCCAGTGCAGCGGACCCGAACGAATCCTTGCCTGGCGTTTTCTATTTCCATCGTTGACGTTGTTTAGCGCCTTGACCGTCTGCTGACATATTCCAAACCCTCCTTAATATATATAAACAGGAAATGCAGGCATGAGCTGCATGATGCAAAGGAGGCTTCCGTTATGTTGAAACGGGTTTATTGGGTGAGTGATCGCAGACCGAATATTGTGACGGCGGGTGTGGGCTTTCGCGCAAGCGAGGACGCCACGTATGAGAGATCGATCGAAACGTGGGAGAAAGAAGACGGCAAATGGGTATATAAAGGCAGCCAACCCCCTGAACGGCAGCAGCAGCTGGAGGAACATGAGAGTATCAGGGAAGTGCTGCAGTCACATGAGCTCTAATACAAGTGCAAAAGATATCGTGTTTCCGAAGCATTCATCGTCTCGGCGAATATCCTATTTCCTGATCGCAACGGCTTCGGTATAATACACTGGTACACGATTCATACGTACAAATTTGATCATCTGTGGAGATGCAACATGAGACTGAACAACAAGACTTTCATTCCATTCGAACTGCTCTACTTGATCGGTATCATCGCGATATCGTTCTCTTCTATTTTTGTCCGCTGGTCATCAGCAGACGTATCGGTTATCGCCATGTACCGACTGTATTTAACGAACTTGCTTATGCTTCCGCTGGTCTGGAAATATCGCTCAGAGCTGTTTTCCTTATCGGGAAAGCAATGGAATTTGCTTGTGTGGTCCGGTGTAACACTGGGACTGCACTTTTTACTGTGGATGGGATCTCTGCGCCTAACTACAGTGGCCAGCTCCACCGTCATTCTCACACTGGAGCCGGTATTGGTCATGCTGGGTTCTTATTTGCTGTTCCGAACCCGTACGAATCGGGTCATGATCACCGGCATGAGTATGGCGATGATCGGGTCCATCCTCATTGGATGGGGTGATTTCGGTGTATCGGATGATGCGCTTCTCGGCGATATTCTCTCCTTTCTTGGAACCGTCGCCGTAGCCATCCACATGCTTATTGGCAAGCATTTAAGAGAACAGATCGGCGCTTTTGTCTATAATTTCTGGGTGTTCGCGTTTGCGGCCAGCGCACTAGCCGTATATAATGCCGCAGCAAGCATCCCCTTTACCGGATACGCCCCACAGGAATGGGGCATATTTCTGCTGCTGGCCATCGTCCCCACATTATTCGGACATTATTTGTTCAATTGGCTGCTAAAGTACGTCAATGCGACGGCAGTATCGATGGCCGTCTTAGGCGAGCCGGTGTTTTCTTCGATCCTTGCGTACTTCCTGCTGCACGAACGTTTGACTGTACTGCAGCTGATCGCCGGGGGCATTATATTGCTCGGCGTCTGGCTGTTTATTCGCTACGGTAAAGGAGACCCTCCGCAGGAAAAACCGACGAATACCGGCTCACCGGCTTCGGCCGTTTCACAGGATCAGTAAACTTGTTCAAAATTTCATAAAAGGTGTGATTGAAGATGAAGCATATCGTATCCATGAAGTGGCTGCTAGCGAGGTTGTATGAACCGGATCTCGTTATTGCGGACTGCCGTTTTCAGCTGGGCCAGCCGGACGCCGGAAGGACGGCTTTTGAGCAGGGACACATTTCTGGCGCGGTATATTTCGATCTGGAGCAGGATTTATCTGCTCCCGTCGGAGTGCATGGCGGGCGCCATCCGCTCCCGGATCCGGACAAGCTCGGCGCTGTGCTCAGTAAAGCCGGAATTGACCGAACAGTTACAGTAATTGCCTATGACGATCAGGGAGGTGCGATGGCTTCCAGGCTGTGGTGGCTGCTGCGGTATATGGGACATGAACGGGTCTATGTGATGGATCAAGGCTTCAGCCATTGGCAGCAAGCCGGTTTCCCCGTTAGCACGGACAACCCGATTCGGGTGCCGAGGCGTTTTGTCCCCGAGCTGCAGCCAGACATGCTGGCAACGGTGGAGAATGTAAGGCAAGCGATCCAAGAAGGCTCTGCTCAGCTGGTCGATTCCAGAGAACCTGCGCGCTTCGAAGGCAGGGAGGAGCCGATCGATCGTGTGGCTGGCCATATTCCAGGGGCGCGCAACAAGTTTTGGAAGGAGCTGCTGGATGATGATCTGCGAATGAAGAAGCCCGAACTGCTCCAGGAGCATTTTCAAGATGTGCCGAAGGATCAGCCTGTGATCGTCTACTGTGGATCAGGCGTCACGGCCTGCCCTAACGTGCTGGCATTAAGCGAAGCCGGATACGACAACGTCAAGCTGTACGCGGGAAGCTGGAGCGATTGGATATCGTATGAAGGGAACCCGGTGGCTACGGGGGAAGATTAAGAGCCGAGAGACCGCGTCGGACGCGGGTTTGGGGGCTGTGACAGGTTGCCGAGAGGTGGGCTGTTGCGGCCTTTTCTGTGCCGTTTTGCAAACAACTTGCAAACAAGTTTGAGGATAATATCCCTCCGGAGGAACCAACGCAAGTTATCGCTAATATATTTAACGATAATATTGTTGAATCCAAGCTCCA
The DNA here is from genome assembly GCF_042658665.1 of Marinicrinis lubricantis. NCBI lineage: Bacteria > Bacillati > Bacillota > Bacilli > Caryophanales > Paenibacillaceae > Marinicrinis > Marinicrinis lubricantis. Next base: position 1,533 of record NZ_JBHSQV010000169.1, on the reverse strand, counting down.
TATGTTACAATGACATTAGAAAGACCGAGTGCGCGAACACTCGGCCAGTACAATTGGCTTGGATGGGATGTCCCTTCAAGTTAATAAGCGACAAAAACCCACCTTCGGCGAGCAACCTTGGGGTGGGTTTTTACTTTCTTTTGTAGTTAATCGCGATGTATGTTAATAGTGCAATGATAAATGTGCCGAAAAGAATCATAATAGTGATTGCATCTACTATTTCCATGGCCCCCTCCTTTCCGAAGGGAAACCATGCCCACCCAAGATTCAATTGTATGGGAATATCTTACCCTATATCTGATATGCGATCAAGCGTTCTTACGGCTAGCGTGGCAAGCAATCTAAGTACTTAGGCACCTAGGTACGAATGTTCACAGAATTGAGCTGATGAGGTGAAGTATGATTCGAGGGGTTATAATCGAAGGGGTGTCTACCGCAGGGAAAACATCAGTTTTTTCTGCAATAAAGAGACTACATAGTCAAACATACAATGGTGAGAAAACGATAATTGCAATAAGTGAGCACTATTCGCAAGTTTTGCATTCATATCAAGGCGTCTTAAGATCGATGGACAAGGATGAACATATTCAGCTATTAAATCGTCATATTGATTACCTTGAGCAGCAATATAATTGGATGGATTCTCTTGGTCATGTGAAACCACCAAATGGTATATTTTATCTTTTAGAGAGATTCCATGTAAATCATCGAGCGGCATTTATAAATTCTGCAGAAATTGAGGTGCTGGAAAATCGTCTATCAAGGTTGAATGCACTTTGTGTACATTTAACCTTGTCTCAAGATGCTGTTGAGTCCAGATATATTGAAAGTCGTGGAGAGGCTTGGAGATCGTATGTGCTGGGAACCCACTCCACGATAACGGAGGCATGCCAGAAGTTCTTAGAGAATCAAGAAGAACTTCGCATGTGTGCGAAACAATCGCCAAACCTTTTAAGTCAGATGCAGACTTTACTATTGTATGTGTAAATCCCAATGATATTGATTACGAAAGATTGTCAAATATTAAAGACAGGCTGTTGGAAGAATATCCATTACTAACTAAGATTGATACGATAATTTGCTCGATTGACGATGTATTAAGCAAACCAAATGAGTGGGGTTTTTGGATTAAGATAATTTGTGCTTGCATATATGGTCATGACGTTGGTGAAAAAGTACCACCGATAATTATTTCTCCAGAGTTCATTTTAGACTTAAATACAGAGACCAAGGAGGAAGTAGATCGTGTACGTAGTTCACTTTCTAATGCTAGTGATAACACAATGAAAACTAGATATATTAAAGGTTACTCTAAGAGATTAATTCGTGCATTATACTCTTTAATTTTAGAAGATACAGGTGTATGGCAAGATGACATTATTAAGATGAAGAATGCCATATTAAACTGAGAGCGTAAAATATCTTGTGTAAATAGATAAATAGCAAAAAGGAAGACCTTTCTTGTAGAATTAAGTCACCACAACCAACTCACAAGAAAGAGGTCTTCCCTATGAATCATTTTACATCAGATTT
>NZ_JBHSQV010000168.1:0-53029 GCF_042658665.1 Marinicrinis lubricantis | reverse complement strand
TTATACTTCATATTGAGCGTCCTCCTTCAATTAGGGCAGTGAATGTCGAACCATTCCGAGACCCAGCATACAGGAGGCGCTTTTTCTTTTCAAAGAGCAAATTACTTCATTACAGGAATGGCTCCTTGAATCCAAGAAGATTGATCGATCAAGCCGCGGTTATACACAATAAGTGCAGGTGTTCGCTTAAACCATTTGTGAGTCACATACGTAAGACATAAACCGAAAAACAATGTGCAAATGATACCCATCACAACGAATAGCACGGATGAATCTTCTTGGCTCATCCCCGTAGCAATTAGAACGATGCCAATCACGACAAAAATAAAAGAGATCAGCAGCAGCTTTCCCAGCTTAGGATAAATGATGATATCCTGATTCCTTTCCGTCACTCCTGATCCACCTCTCTCCTCATCGTTTCACACACAACTCAAGGGCGTCTTTTTCCGTCATTCCTTAACCTACGATCCTTCCAATATAAAAAATATCGGCTTAATTCGGGTATACTTCTCTATCTTTCCTGCCGGTGCCCAAATTGCCCCATATGGACCACTCTATCCATAGAAACCATTTCTTTAGGGGCGGGTTCGACTGAAGGATACCCCAAACCGATGATCGCCACAACTCGGTATGTGTCAGGTATACCCAGTTGTTCTCTAGCGTAGTTTTCGCGGCGCTCTGATTCTTCTGCATCCTCAGCATGATACACGGCTCCCCATGCTGCCCCCAAACCTAAAGACACCGCGGTCAGCCAAGCAAATCCACCTGCAATCGAGGCATCCTGCAGCCAATATTTGCTCACCTGCGGCTCGCTAATGATCACAATAGCTGCTGCTGCCTCCTCCAGCCATTTCATATATGGACTCGTTGGTGCAAGCGCTTGAAGCTTCGTTCGATCCGTAACCAAGATATACTCCCGAGAAGGTAAATTGTTGCCGCTCGGTGCAAGATACAGCGACCGTATCAACGTCTCCAGCAGTTGCTGAGGAATTGATTCCGATTTAAAATGAGTAATTTCACGACGTTTTTCAATGGCTGTGATGACATCCATAGCCCATTCCTCCTCCATTCTTATCACTGAATATATTGTTATGATGTATCAACCTATAGTAATTTGGAGATTCTTCCATTTCACTTTACTTTGCCAATGCAGTATCTGTCAAACGAGCGTTGCCTCTACTCTCGCTCTATTAGAAATGCAACCTGAATGGATAATGGAACAATCCATTTCATAAATGATCTAAATACCGAATTTGTAACTACATATGGATCGATTGAACCGTTCGATACAACAAGTAGTCTTGATTAAAGCTGCTGAAGGTATTATGAAATTGATTTGATATTAAAGAAAAAAGGAATGGGTTTCCCCATTCCTCAGTTCTAGTTTTAGCTTTATTCAGGCTGTTCAATTTCTTTTTCGATTTCATAGCCTCTATCCTTCAAAATCGAAATAATGCTGTCGTCTCCGATATAATGTGCGGCCCCGACCACGACGAAGTAGCTTGCGGGTTCATCGCTCGTCAGAAACTGTTCAATTTTATCGGCCATGCCCACATTCCTTTCGTCCAGCAGTATATTCATATATTGTTCCATTTCTGGACTATCATCGGTCGACTCCAGCAGGATTTCTGCCATTCCCTGCTCGTCGCCAACCTTCCAATATTCAACGAGCTGCTCCATGCTGTCGTCCTGTTCTTGATCTTCCGCCTGAAGCGTGGACTCAATCAGCATGAATTGAATCTCTGGTGAAAGCTGGTCGAACATTTCTAATTGAAACTGTGTTCCCTCCAGCTCTACAATGTCCATTCCTTGTTCTCCGGCTTGCTCTAGAAAATGATAGTCAATCCCGAGTGTAGCATCGTAGCCCTGCTGCATGATTTGCAGATTTTCAAGCAGCATTTGAACATACCATGGTTCATAGCCGCTAAACATATCGAGAGAAATGCCAAACTGCTTGAATTCGTTCTGCAACGCTTCATAAAGCTCGGCAGGAAGATGATCTGCCAAAGTCGTTCCATCTTGATACGCTGCCAATTCATCCATCATTTTTTGCAATTCGAACGCGTTAACATGAACGATATCAGCTTCCACAGCCAAAACATCGGACTCGGCGAAAGCCGCTTCTATTTTTTCATGAAGAGGATAAAAGTCCTCCGTTGCTACGTGAATGGATCCGAGCATGTAAACCGTATTCCCTTGATGGCTCGCTTTCCACAAAAATCCGCCCGTTCCGCTTCCCTCTTCTTGTTCAGCGCCGGTTGGCGGCCCAGTTTCCGAACTCCCTGATTGTTCGTCTTCAGGAGCTGCTTCATGAACATCGCCTGCTTGATTATTTTGCTGTGCACTGCTGCTATCATTTACCGCGTTCTCATTCTCAGTCGTGCCGCATGCCGCAGCCGTGAACAGCAATAAAAGAGTAAGACCGAGTAAATAAATGAGCTTCTTCATCGATTCCTCTCCTAATCTATGATTTATAAACATCCTTAATTATAACGGAAACAACAACAAAAGGTTCCGATATTTTTTATAACGCTGACCGATATATGCAGGATGAACTGGTACGTATATCCAACCTTCATATTGAGATCTTTGTCCAGAAGTGTGATAATAAGCACTGTAAAGATGAGACAAGAGAGGAGAATGGTCATGTATGATATCGCCATCATCGGGGCAGGCCCAGCAGGTGCCAGCGCAGCTATTTTCACCGCCAAAGCAGGCAAAAAAACCGTCGTTTTTGATCACGACAAAGGAATGACAAAACGCGCATGGTTTGAAAACTTCTACGGCATTCAGGAAACGAACGGACCGGATTTAATCGAAACGGGCATTCGTCAACTCAAGCGTCTCGGTGCGGAATTTATCTCTGAGGAAGCCGCCGATGTAAAGAAACAAGCGGACGGGTTCATGGTTACTACCGCTTCCGGCCAAACCTATGAAGCCAAACACATCATCTTCGCGACAGGCTTGTCCGTGGAACTCGCAGAAAAGCTTGGCGTAGAAACGACCGAGGGTACGGAGCCTCGTATTAAGACGGTCATTAAAGCAGACAGCCAAGGCAGGACCAACGTGGACAATGCATGGGCTGCGGGTACCGTTGCAGGCGTTAGCGTTCATGGCATCATTACGGCCGGAGACGGAGGCAAAGTCGCGATTAATGTCATCAGTGAGCTCAACGGCGAACGTTACGTAGATCACGATCTATACCAACCGAAATAAGATATTTGCACCATTGACTCTCATCGACTAATAGGGGCATGATTACCTTCTCTGAGGTAATCATGCCCCTTATGCTTGCGATAGGTATGAGGTTTCTCGTCTCTTCATCCAAGCTTTGAAGCTTTGAATTCTGTATTTCAGTGATATCTTTACATATGCTTTATAAGTTCGCGTTTTTTGCGGTATTCCGTTGGATTCATTCCTGTTCTTTTCTTAAATTGATTGCTGAAATAAGCCTGATCCCGATACCCGAGACGCTCCGCAATCTCACATACCCGCAGAGAAGTGGTGTCTAACAAGCGCTCTGCTTCCTTCATGCGCAGCCCCGCAACATATTCTTTGTAATTCATCCCGGTTGTTTGTTTAAAAAGCTTGCAGAAATAGCTGGGATTCAGATGTACCCTCTCGGCCGCCTCCGCTAGAGACATATGGACATCCCCTGCGGATTCAATATAAGAGAGAATTTGTCCGACCGGAGACAGCTCTCCGCGTACAGCTTCACCTTCCTTCATGGAAAACGCTCCTCGCCGGTCCAGCCATTTCTGCAGGCTGCTTTTTAATTCTCCGGCCTCCACCGGCTTCAGCAAATAATCGACTGCATTGAGACGTACCGCCCTTTGTGCATAGCTGAAATCATCATAGCCGCTGATGATCATGACATCCGGATGACTGCTGTGCTCCTGGAGCATCTCAAGCAGGTTTATGCCGTCCATAAAGGGCATCCGAATATCAGTGATGACTAAATCCGCTTGGTTGGTTTTCAACCAATCGATCGCTTCCAACCCATGACTAAGCTCTCCAACAACTTGAATAGGCAAATTCACCTTTTCCAGCGTCTTCTTCAAGGCGATCCGAACCCATCGTTCATCCTCCACCAGCAATAACCGATACACTCGCATCCCTCTCCTCTCTCTCATCACAATCGGCGATTTTTCGTAAAGGCAAACGGACGCGCACTCTCGTCCCTTCTCCTGATTCACTTTCCACCTTCACGCCAAAGCATTCACCGAAGATATGACGAATTCGCCAGTGTACATTCATGAGACCGATATGATGATGGCCAATATGAGACGGCTCCTGCTCTTCATGAAGCATCTGATTAATTTGCTGCAGCCGCACAGCGCCGATTCCTGTCCCTGTATCGTGAACGACCAATTCAAAAGCGTCATCCTCTATTTTCTCTGCACCCACATCAATTTCGATCTTTTCTGCACTCGGCTCCAGCGCATGCGTGATACAGTTCTCCAGCAGCGGCTGAAGCGTGAACCTTACCGTCTGCTGTTGCAGCACCCAATCAGGAAGCGCCAACCGGTAAGTCAGCTTATGCTCATATCGGAATTGTTGAATGCGCAAATACTGCTCGGCAATCATTTTCTCCTGCTCAATGGTGACTACCGGACTGCCTTCTTTCACGTTGTACCTCAGCAGTCTTGCGAGGGATGCGGTCATCGCCGCCATCTCCTCCATGTCCTTCTCCAGTGCCATGCCGCGGAGCGTCTCCAGCGCATTATATAGAAAATGCGGGTTAATCTGTGACTGCAGCACCTTCAGCTCGCTCTCTTTATAGCGTAATGTGGACTCGGTTTCCTTCAGCTTGGAAATATATATTTCTTCCAGGAGCCGGGACAGCCGATCCAGCATCTGATTGTAGCCGTGAGACAGCAATCCGATCTCGTCCATCGATTGCACCTCGACTCGTTCGGACAACCGCCCCAGCTCCACCTGCTTCATATGGCGGTATAGCCGTCGAATCGGCCTCACAAGACTAGCCGCCAAACCGATACCCAGCACATAGGCGATCAGCATAAAAAGACCGGTGATCAGCAATATCGTACGGCCAATAAATTTCGTGCCGCTCATCAATTCCTTATACGGGATCGAAGCGACCAGCCTCCATTTCAAGGTGCTGCTATCCGTAAAGGTGAGATACGTCTTCTCCCCTTCCCTTGCAATTTGATATCCAGTACTTCCCGGCACAGCCGTTAAGCTCAGCCTTCGTTCCACCTTCTTGCCGACGAGCGATAAATCCGGATGGTAAACATAACGCCCGTATGCATCCATAATATACAGATAGCCCGTCCGATCGAATGTCACCTTCTGAACAACCTCTTGAATTCGTTTGTAATTCAAATCAATGATGAGCAGACCGAATGGCTCCAGCGTATGCGGGCTGACAATCCGCTTCATAATCGAGATAACAGGCTCCTCCCTGTCCTTGTAAGGAATCACACGGCTGACCATCATCAGCTCACCCTGAACAGGAATCTGATCATACCAATATTGCTTGGACAGCGACTGGATTGCTTCGGGATCCAAATCTACCGTTGAGCTGATCGTTTGTATTCCATCTAATATCACTGTAATATTCGCGATATCCGAACGGGAATAAGCCGCATTCTTAAGTACATTGCGTGCGGCCCGGTTCAAATCCGAATCCATTGCTTCTTCTACAGTCTTCACCTTTAAATAGTTGACCATATCTGCATGATTCAATATTTTCAACGTGCTGATTTCAAAATCCCGCAAATAATCCTCCATATAAATCTTGACCTGCTCGAGAATTTGCCAGCTGTACTGCCTCGATTCCCGTTCCAATACGCCGGAAGCCTCCCGGTATGACAGGAGGCCGACCAGCAGCAGCGGCAGCACGACCAAGAGCACGAAATAGGCAAGCAGCTTCGTCATTAAAGAGCGGTCGCGCAGCAGTACGTATTTCATCATGCCGCTTTGAAGGTTTTTTCGATTCCATCGCATTCATATCACCTTCGGATTTGATTGAAATACAGCACCACCGCTGCGAAAGCCGCTCTTCATCTTGATAAGTTTCTTAGGGCGTTTCCGTGACAAACCAGTTTAGCGGGCTTGATCGATGGCGTCTAAAATTTCACTGTATTCCGAGCGATATTTTTCAATCACGGGCTTCACCGCTTCCTGCCACGGCTTCACATCCGTCACTTCTGTAATCGTGGCACCAGCGTCACGAACCATTTGCTCGGACTCTTTCTCATATTTATCCCACTCTTCCCGCTGATATGCCACTGAATCCAGCGCAGCCTGCTGAATAATTTGCTGATCCTCCTCCGAAAGCTTATCCCAAGCCGTCTTGGACATCATGAGCACCTCGGGTACCCGCTGATGGCTGTCGGTAATATAATAGGGGGCAACCTCGTAATGCTTACTCGAATAGTAGCTGGGATAATTGTTTTCCGCTGCATCGATGACTCCGGTCTGCAGTGAACTGAACACTTCTCCGTACGGCATCGGCGTCGCACTTGCTCCTAAAGCTTCGATAATATCGATATTCAGCTTATTTTGCTGCACGCGTATTTTCAGTCCTTTCAAATCATCTGTGCCGTTTAGCTCCTTCGTCGAATAAAAGCTTCGAGAACCTGAGCTGTAATAAGCCAATCCTTTCAACCTCGAGTCCTCCAAGCTGTCCAACAGCTGTCTTCCCATATCTCCTTCTAAAAATCTCCACACATGCTCATCATTGTCGAAGATGTACGGGAGACTGAACACGCCAAAATCTTTATTGAATTCGGCCAGCGGTCCCGAACTAATCCGGGTAAATTCAATCGCTCCAAGCTGTACCTGCTCGATGGCCGCTTTTTCTTCCCCTAATTGCGCAGACGGAAACACGTCGATCGTAATTCTTCCGTTCGTCCTTTCATTGACCAGCTCTGCGAATTTGAGATCGCCTTTCGTCGTTGGATAATCGGCCGGATGAGCCTCCGCTAACCGAAACGTATATTTCGGACCCTCGTCCTTCGCTCCCTTATTCCCCTTCGAATTCTCTGTATCATTATTTCCGCCACAAGCCGACAAGAATAAGGTGAACAGCAGCAGCATACTCAGCGCTAAACCTTTTCTAAACCATGGTTGATGCACACCAATCTCCCCTTTTCATTTTTAATAAAATCCATTCGACGCACGGGCTTGCCCTACATTCCTATCGAAAAAGGATCACAACTTAACGATGTCAGGAACTTCCGAACAGATTCGGCAGCCATAACGTAATGGAAGGCACAAATGTCAGCAGCAGCAGTACGGCAATCATCGCGAAATAAAACGGCAGCAGCGCTTTCGTTCCTTTCTCAATCGATACTTTGCCGATCGCACAGCCAACGAATAATACCGTGCCTACCGGAGGAGTAATCAGACCAATTCCTAAATTCAGAATTAAGATGATGCCAAAATGAACCGGATCCATCCCAAGCTCGGTCACCACCGGATACAAAATCGGAGTCATGATTAAAATGAGCGGTGCCATATCCATGGGTGCACCAAGAATTAGCAGCAGCACATTGATGATCAGCAGGATCATATACGGATTATCGGAAATCTGTAAAAACATATCGGTGAGCAGCGAGGGAATTTGCAAGTAAGTTAAAATCCAAGCGAACGCATTGGAAGCGGAAATCAAAAACAAGACCATCGCAATCGTACGAAACGATTTGGTGAAAATGAGCTTGACACGTGACAGCGGGATATCCCGGTATACGAAGAACGTTAGAATAAAGGCGTACAAGCAGGCGAGTGCCCCCGATTCTGTCGCCGTGAACCATCCCGTTAAAATCCCGCCGAGAATAATGACGCCAGTGAATAACGATAGAATGCCGTCTAGGACGATACGCGGCACTTGCTTCCATTGTATGGGCTCGCTTTTTTCGTAACCTCTTTTACGGGCAATCACATAAGAGGTCGTCATGAGTGCTGCAAGCAGCATCAAACAAGGCACAATCCCCGCGAGAAAGAGGCTTGAGATCGAGACACCACCTGCAGCCAAAGCATATAAAATCATATTATGACTGGGCGGCATGACCACCCCTTGAATCGCAGCCGACGAAGTCACCGCGACGGAATAATCCGCATCGTACTTTTTCTTCTTCATCATCGGGATCATCACCGAACCGATCGAGGATACATCCGCCGCAGCAGAGCCGCTGATGTTGCCGAACAGCATACAGGCTACACAATTCACCATAGCGAGACCGCCGCGGATCGCTCCAACGAACAGCTGGGCCAAATTAATCAACCGCAGTGCCAGTCCTCCTTCGCTCATAATCTGTCCCGCTAAAATGAAGAAGGGTATCGCGAGCAGCGCATACGAGTTCATTCCCTGCACCATCGTTTGACCGATGACCGCCAGCGGGATTTCTAGCGCAACCGCCGTAATCAGCGAAGATAAGGCCAGTACGAGCGCGATCGGAAACCGTAGCAGGATCAACCCGACAAAACAGACGGTGAGTAAAATCATGGCAGCCGTCGTACTCAATCCAATCCCCCCTCATCAACTTCCTCGTGGCGCGACGTCCGAATTCCGGCGAGGTGTAACAAGGAATAAAAGACGATCAGTACCCCTGTAATCGGCATGACGGCATACATCACACTGACCGGCCATTCGGTAGCGGACATGCGATTGGCATGCATGAGCACGGTGAAATCCCATCCGTAAAATACCAAGAATCCGCCAAACAGCAAGGTACAGAACGAAATGAATTTATCCAATATTCGATCTGCCGTTTGAGGAAGCCGTTTGGCCAGTGAATCCATCGCAAGATGCAGCTTCTCGCGAAACCCAATCGCGATTCCGAGAAATGAAAACCAGATCAGCAGCAGCAGCGTAATTTCCTCTGACCAAAAGAACACAAAATTAAAGAGCTTACGTGTGAATACCTGCAGCGTCACAATGACAGTCATAGCTGCTAACGCCAGTAGTGCAAAGGCTTCTACAATCCTGTCCATCCATAACAGGACCGCTTTCACCCACTTCCATGTCTGCTGCATTCATATCCCTCCTTTTCCGTGCCCGCAAAAACATTGTAAAGGCTTACAATAAGCCTGAAAAGGGAATGCAATTGTGTTTTATTTGTAATTTTTTGAGGTTCTAATCCAACAAAAAAACAGGTGAATGGTTGTTCACCTGCCGCGATGGCGGAATTTGAGGAGGGCTTATCCTTATCGTCTCCCTGCTCGCTTTCCTCTTCTTTTTCATTCTTTTCTTCATAATATTCGATTGGAGTTTGCCCCATGATGTAATCAAATGGAGTATATCGATGTTCTCGAATTTCTCGCTTTACGATGGTTTTAATGACAACGATGAGGATTAATATAATGATAGGTAGCGCTAGTGTCACGTTTACATAAAATCCAATGTCCATATGAGGATTCCTTTCATTTTATGTTCCCTTCCAAGGCTCAGCATAAGCAAAGCGAATGATGGAATAATGCGCGCTAGAGGCCAAGACACGTTTTCGAATCGGATTCAAATTAGAGGCAAACCGAAGTTCAACATATTCCTTAAGCTTAAGACGCATGAGCAAATCTTCGACAGCTTCTACAGAAATCGGTTCGACTTCCTCCTGAGCGATGTAGTATCCGGCTTTGTCATCAAATAATTCAAACGGATCCTCCGGGAAAATATACACAAAGAGCGAAGTGCTGCGAATTCGTTCCAACCAGCTCTTTTCAACAACCATAATCTTATGGGCCGATGTACTTCCGAATTATTCCTTTCGGTCCCCGGCTGTTGCTTGTTCTCCGATCCAATAGATCACTCTGGGGCAGTTACGGGGAAAATAATAATGAGGCGTGTGTTCCTGATCGATCGCCCAAACCACAGGGGGTAAATCCGGGTACGCCTCGGAATGTCTCGGCTTAAATGAGGTAATCATCGGAACTTCGCTGAAATGGTACAGCATGGACATGGCTCCTTTAAGTCATGACGTTGATTTTGTCCAATCTTTAATCACACGCCAGGCCTCTATCTTCTCCTCTAGCGATTTCACATTTCTCCCCGGTGTTGGGCTTGAGGAAGGAAGCTTGACGTACGTTTTGTTATCGTCTTTTCCTACTTTTTTTAAATATGTATCGTAAGCCTTTGTTCCGTTCAGCAATACATACCGGATGTTAGGATAATTATGGTACAGCGTCGTAAAATCGTTCACCTGCTCCTCAGTAATGCTGGAATCGAGGCTTCCAGGCCGGATGCATTGACCAATCACGTCCCATAAGGCAATTCTCTTTGACTTCAAGAACGCTAGACGCTTTTCATAATCCTCTTCGAACGACTTGTCAAATATCGAATACAACATCGTCCAAAAATGATTTCTCGGATTGGCATAATACTGCTGTTTGCGCAAGGATTCCTCGCCTGGCATCGATCCTAGAATAAGGATGGATGCTTGTTCGTCGATAACCGGATCAAACGAATGAACCGGCTGCAGGTTATTTTCCGTCATACTGAAGCAATAACTCCTTTCTGATAAGTACTAACGAATATATCCTGCTTTCCGAAGGACCATTTCATTAAAAGGGTTCATGCCTGGAATGGGCCGGTCTAGCGGGAAATACTTCAGTTCCAGCCCCTCGTCATCCTGAATGGTCGGAACTCCCGTGACTTGTTGTGCTTCAAACACAGCCATCACATTATAAATTTCATCACCGTGAGGATAACGATAATACATATCTTTCCCGGACAACAGCGCTATAAATCGGAACGATTCTGCATGAAGGCCTGCTTCCTCAAACAGCTCTCGAGCTGCCGCTTCTTCAAGTGATTCCCCCAATTCCATCGCACCTCCAATCGTTCCCCAATCGCCGCTGTCCGTCCGCTTCTGGAGCAAGATGTGCCCTTCCTCATTCAGTACGATCACACAGGCTCCGACCATAATGAGCGGGCTTGTCCCTACATATTTTCGAAGCTCTTTGATATAGCTATAGCTCATCATTGCTCCCCCTCTACTAGGTTAATGGGTTTGATCCTTCCATATTCGTTTCAATTCGCGCAGCATGCCGTCTTCCAAAGTCAGTCGATATATATCTGGCATACTTATGCTTCTCCAGAAGTCGTAACCGATCTGAGGATCGAAATGCTGAAGCAGCAACGTCATGATATTGCCGTGTGTGCCAACCACGATCGACTCGTTCGGATGATCCCTAATGATTTTATCCAGCACCTTCACAGCACGAGCCTGTGCGGATTTGTTCGATTCCCCTCCAGGAAATGCATAATCGGGTTCCTGAAAACAGCGTTGGATCGCATCAAAGAATGACTCAAACGGAATATCATAATCTGGTCCGGCCAGCGTTCTTTCCCGCAAATCCTCGTATGTTTCAATAGATAAGCCTTTCTGTTCAGAAATTCTTCGGATCGTCTCCATTGCTCTGACATATGGACTGCACACGATGACATCGATCTTTTCATGCTCAAGCAGGGCCGCAGCCATTGCCGCATCTGCCTGTCCTTTCGAAGACAGTCCTCGTTCTCGTTCATGCTGCTTACTGTACGGCGACTCTGCATGGCGCACAAAATAAAGGATCGTTTCCAACTTTCGCACCCCGTTTTCGTTTTCTCTGCCTTATGATGGTTAGACGATATCATGGCGCATTTGGTTTCTATTCAACGATCAACGTACTTTATATAAGGCCGCAGCGGGGTATCATCCCAGACCTGCACTTCGATATACCTCTCTGGTCCGAGGCTTCCATCCGCATTCCAAACCTGCGGTAGTCCAAACTGCTCGATCACCTGAATAATTTCATCCCGCGTATACACTTTCTCACGGTACGGCTTGCCGTCAAGGTATCTCATTGTGGGGAATAAATCCCCGTAGGTAAAGCTGACAGCAGACGCATTGAAGCAGCCGAGCGGAAGCTTCAAACACGTGCCGTGTGCATACCATTCCAATAACCACTCACATGCACCCAGCGTCATATAGTGAGGTCTTTGAAGTCGCGGCTTGCCTCCCTTGTCTATAAACATCGCTCGTGCCTGTTCTTCCAATTGCTTGCGAACCGCAAGATAATCGGCAGAACGCCGGCTGGCAAAACCCTTACGTTCCACTCTCAGCATCGCCTGAACCGATTCGGCTTCTTCATCCGAAAGCATCGACAAAAACTTACAATATAATTTCTTTACCCTCTTTCGAAGAACGATAGATGGCTTCAATGACTCGAACGGCCGCTGCGCCATCCCTTCCCGTAATCATCGGCTCTCGTCCATCGCTTAAAGCATCCAGCATATCCGCGATTTGCAGTCGGTGATACTCCGTCGATATGCTTTTCGGATCGGAGACTCCGCCGCCAGCTCCGCTCTCTGAGGACAGCTGCGGTTCTGGCATACCCGGTACCGACCAATGCGTAATGGAAGCGCCTTCTACTTTAACCGTACCATGTTCCCCGTAAACGGTCAGCGCAGGTGGGAAGCCCGGAACGATACTCGTCGAAGCTTTGAAGGACCCCAATGTTCCGTTTTCAAACTGAAGCAGTGCCGCTCCAATATCCTCCGCTTCCATTTGATGGGTTCGTGTCGCCGTTTTACCGTAAACCGTCCGCACCGCCGATCCACTCACCCAGAGCATGAGATCTAAGGAATGAATCCCTTGGTTCATCATCGCACCGCCATCCTGATCGATCGTTCCCCGCCATGCCGCAGAATCATAGTAGCTCTGATCACGATAGAACGGACAGGATGCTTCGATCATCAACAGCTTGCCGAGCTTGCCGCTGATAACGGCCTCGTAAGCAGCCATATGCTGCGGTTCAAATCTTCTCTGTGAGACGACGGCAATCGTCAACCCTTTTTGCTCAGCCATTCGAATCATGCGTTCCGCATCTTCTGCATTCATGGCCATCGGCTTCTCTACCATCAAATGCTTGCCAGCTTCCAGTACCTTCATTCCGATCTCCGCATGACTGCCGCTGCTCGTTGTTACGGTGACGATATCCACATCCGGACGAACAAGCAGTTCATCGATATCTGTCGTCCAATCGCACCGCTCCCTGCTGCCCACCTCCTGCGCGCGTTCCTGCTTGCGAGCGCATACCATAACCAATTCCGCATGATCTAATTCATGGATCGCCTGCATATGAAAATCCCCAATACTCCCGCATCCGATCAAGCCAAAGTTCCATTTTTTCACGACTGTATATCCTCCTATTCATCGTTATGTAACCTTAAATGACTGAACTACTTTTTTGACGGCTTTAACAATATCATACATGTCTTCCTCATCGGCTAACAACACATTTTGATGGAGCCACAGCACTTCCTTCTCACTGGCTCGTTCGCTTACTGGGCAATGAAATTCTCGGCGTTCGCCCGTCCACTTCTCAATTTCTTGAAGCACGGCATTATTTCTATTCAAAGAGTTGTAGCCACTGCTTACGGGGATACCCTCTGCGACAAGTCGCTCTATCACATCGTTCTTATCGATCCGATCCGCTAATTCCGGTGCTAGTTTAAACATATATAGATGATATGCATGTCGGGTAATGCCAGGATCTCTTCGCATCGTAGTGATTTCCTTGACCTCTCTGAACAGCTCTGTCAGCAGATTTCCGCTTCGCTCCCTGCGTTCTAGCTGTTCCTCTACCCTGCTCATCTGACCGAGGAGTACCGCCGCCTGGAATTCGGTCATGCGCAGGTTCCATCCGATATGCTCGTGCTGATACCAAGCCCCTTCGCGAATTCGGCCCACATTGCTGAGCGACCAAGCTTTATCTGCCAATCCTTTGTCATTGGTCAAAATCATGCCGCCCTCGCCAGCGTTTATATTTTTGCTTGATTGAAAGCTGAATGTGCCCAAATCTCCGAGTGCTCCAACGCCTTTGCCGTCCCATCTGGCACCTACCGCTTGTGCGGCATCCTCGATCAAGCGCAGCCCGCGTTTCTGTGCGATATCCTTCAGCTTCGTCATGTTAGAAGGAGCTCCGCCGATATGCACCGTTACAATCGCTTTCGTGCGCGGAGTAATGGCATGCTCCACTGCGGCTGGATCCAGCGCCAGCGTATCCGGCTCGACATCCGCGAACACGGGAATGGCACCGAACATTAAAGCCGACGTCGCCGTAGCGATAAAAGTATAAGGCGGCATAATCACTTCATCGCCCGGTTTTACACCGGCCGCCTGCAGGGCAATCGTAATGCCCATCGTTCCATTCACACAAGTGACCGCATGTACCGCATCATGAAGTGCAGCGAATTTCTCTTCGAAAATCGGCAGCTTGTTCCTGCCAATCCCTCCCCATTTCCCCGAATGCAGCACTTCGAGAAGCAGCTTTTCTTCCATTTCGCCGTACACGGGCCACGTTGGAAAAGATTTCGTACGTACAGGCTCTCCGCCGTAAATCGCTAAATCGCTCATCCTTTGTACTCCTCTCGATTTGTATTATTTTAGTTATATGTATCATACCTGTATTATATTATACGCTGTCATCGATGACGAGAGCTCATTTTCTGTTCTCCGTGAACTATTTCCTACCAAGGGAATGACACCTGTATTTTACTTGTATTTGTTTTGGCATTGTTTTACAATACAATGGAATCTTGCAGTTTGGAATGGATAGGAGCCAACATATGAAACGAGAAAACGAATTTCGGTATTTGAAATTAGCGCATATTTTAAGAGAGCAAATTCTTTCCGGTTATATCAAACCCGGTGAATTTTTAATGTCTGAGAACGATCTGTGCAAGCAATACGGGATGAGCCGCACTTCTGTGCGAAAATCGTTGGAACAGCTGTTAAACGAAGGGCTTATTATCAAAAAAGTAGGCCAAGGCACCATCGTATCGCCGGATGTCGTCATCCAGCCGTCTCAAAACAAGGTGCTTCGTATTTTTGCTGCGGCTCCCTCTCATTTTTTTGATATATGCATGCCTCATATGATCGAAGCGTTTAAAGTAGATTATCCTCATGTTGAAGTGAAATGCTTAAGCTTCACCTCCAATGAATTTTGGGATTCCGTCAACACCAGTGTCGATTTAGGGTTAAAGCCGGACTTGCTTTTCCTTACGGATCGTTTATTCAACGAAATGGATTCGAAAGAGGATTATATCGACCTGCAGCATTCGCTTACAGGCAGCTTTGACTTGATGTACCCCAGATTAAGAGACGCTTGGAGAATAGAGCAAGGTGCTGTGAAAGCGGCGCCAGTCACCTTTTCTTCCGTATACTTGGCATACAATCCCGAGCTGTTCAAACAGTATGACGTACCTGAACCGACGGAGAATTGGACAACAGAAGATTTCCTTCAGGCAGCCGAGCGGCTGACACGGGATACGAACGGCGATGGAATCGCCGACGTATACGGCTTATCGATCTCCTCCTCGCTCAGCCGATGGCCGGTCTTTGCGCTTCAGAACGGCGTTCGATTTACTAGGCCCGACGAACGCGAGCCTTTGCTGAACACGTTAAATTTCATGCATGAAATTTTGTATAAACGGCGCGTCGCCGCACTTTCTCCGCGAACCGCTTTGAATTTAGACGCATTTGCCCGAGGGAAAGCTGCGATGGTACTCACCACTACGATCGAGCTGGCCGGATCTCATTTCACTTCGATCCCATTCCAGCCGCGCATGGCCTCCTTGCCCTTCGGAAAGCGCAAGGACACGATGCTGATCGCCAACTGCATGATGATTCCTGAGCAAAGTGATGAAAAGGAGCTGGCGCTTCGTTTTTTACAAAAAGCCATCAGTGTGGACATGCAGGAAAAGCTGAGCCGGGAGACAGGATTTCTGTCCGTGCTGCGAAAGGTCAATGAAAGCATTTGGGAATCTCATTGGCTTGAAAAGCTGCATATCCATCACGATATTATTGAGAACAGCTTCTTTCTTCACGAAATTTTGCCCGATGTTCAAATCGCGGATGCGTTGGAGACTGAGATGATGATGTATTGGTCCGGTATGGATTCGGCTACAGAATGTACCGACCGGTTATTGGGCATCGTAAGGCAGCCTCGGTCCTAGCACCCAAAAGTTGAGTAACCTGCCTTCATCCGGAGGCAGGTTATTGCAGCATTCGCTCCGCTCACCCTTTGATCGATCCGAGCAGCATCCCCCTCACAAAATAACGCTGTAAAAATGGATATATGATCAGCACCGGCAAAATGGCAACGACCACCGTGGCCATTTTGATCGTCTCCGGAGGAAGGGTCTGCAGCATCATCGGGTTAGAGATGGCTAATTCCTGACTAATATTTGGGGTTTGTATCATATTCCTCAGGACGACCTGTATCGGATACAGCTGCTTATCATTAAGGTACATAATCCCTTGAAAATAGGCGTTCCAATGCCCAACCGCATAAAATAAGCCAAGAGTCGCCATAATCGGTGCGGATAGAGGAAGCACGATTCTGCCCAGGGTTTGAAATTCTCCGCAGCCATCGACTTTGGCCGCATCCTCGACCTCGGATGGCAAATTCTCAAAATAGGTCTTCATGATGAGCAGGTTGAAAGTTGAAACCAACCCCGGAATGATAAGCGCCCACACGGTATCCATTAGACCCGTCGCACGTACGACAAGATAGAGAGGAATCAGACCGCCGGAAAAAAGCATGGTGAACACTATCGCCAGCAAAATCACATTACGCCCCGGCAAAAACTTCTTGGACAGCGGATAAGCAAGCAGTGTAGTAACCAATAAATTCAAAAAGGTTCCCACGATCGTCACGAAAACCGTCACCTTCAATGCTTGCGGGACGACCGGACTGGAGAAGATCGATCGAAACGCTTCAAGCGTTACTTTCGATGGAAGAAGAACGAAGCCGCCATTGCGAAGCACTTCGGAATAAGGCGTGATGGACATGACGAATACATAATACAGCGGGAATAAGGTAAGAAAACCGAATACGGTTAATACAAAGTAAATGATCGCATCGACAATCCGGTCCGATTTCGTTTTATGAACTGCGTAAGACATCACTCCCGCCCCCTACCATATTCCTGATCCGCCGAATTTCTTCGACAGCTTGTTGGCGCCAATCACGAGGACGAAACCGATAACAGACTTGAACAGATTCGTTGCGATTGCCACACTAAATTCCAGCTCTTCTAAGCCTCGTCGGAATACCCACGTATCGATAATGTCCCCGGATTCATAGACACGCGCGTTTAAGAAAATATAGATTTGTTCAAATCCTGCGTCCATAATGTGACCGATGCGTAGAATTAACAACAGAATAAATACGTCGCGCAGTCCCGGAAGCGTAACATGCCACATCAAGCGCCACCTGTTCGCCCCGTCAATGGCCGCTGCTTCGTAGAGCTCGTTATTGATCGTCGCTAATGCCGCTAAATAGATAATGGCACCGAAGCCGGTATTTTTCCAAATATCTGTCAATATAATGATCGGACGAAAATACTCATTGCTGGCCAAGAAGTTAATCGGCGCCCCCCCGAGCTCACGAATGTAATAATTGATGATTCCCGACTCCTGTGCCAGAAAAGCTACAGCTAATCCGTACACAATCACCCACGATAAAAAATACGGTCCATAGGTAATCGTTTGAATCACCCTTTTAAACCAGAGCAGTCTAATCTCATTGAGCAGCAGCGCCAGCAATATATCGGGCAGCATGTTGAATAAAATACGATAAACACTAATGACGAGTGTGTTCCTCAAAATCCTGAAAAATTCTGGAGAAGCGAAAATCGTTTTAAAGTTATCAAAGCCAACCCATTCGCTGCCGAAAATCCCCTTGCTTAGATTGTAATCCTTGAATGCAATGATGAGGCCGCTCATCGGAATGTAGTGATAAATGATGTAATAGATGATTCCGGGGAGCATCATCAGATAATACCAGCGGTATCGATACAATAGACGCATGGCA
Organism: Marinicrinis lubricantis; assembly: GCF_042658665.1. Classification (NCBI taxonomy): domain Bacteria; kingdom Bacillati; phylum Bacillota; class Bacilli; order Caryophanales; family Paenibacillaceae; genus Marinicrinis; species Marinicrinis lubricantis. The sequence continues at coordinate 35,203 of NZ_JBHSQV010000168.1, read as the reverse complement.
CCCTGCTTGTGCTGCAACGGACTTTGTTTGGATACATTGGATACTGTCTTCATATTCATGGATTGAGAGCTCCTCCTTCCGCTGATCTGATTCAGGCAGCAAAATGGCTGTAAACAGGGAGAGAGCCAGCCCGTATTGCCAGCTCCCGCCACTTATCAGGCACGCTACTGAATGATTCCAGCGGCACGGATTTGCTCTTCGTAGGTGTCAATCATCTGTTGACCGCCGTATTCCGTCATTAACTCCTCATGATAAGTCGGCCAATTCGAAGCATCCGGCTCATCGAACAAAATTTGCACCTGATATTCCCGCATTTTCGCTCGAAAATCCGCAAGATTAAAGCCTGAAGGAGGCGCAACATTCGTGCCAATCGACGGATACAGCTTGTAGGACTTGATGGTGTCGATAATTTGCTGATCACGTTCGGATAATCTTTCATCCACGATCTCAAGTCCGAGCGGATCCGCTTCCGGATTGTGCAGATAGAAGAATTGATAGAACTGCTGGAAATTCCCCTGCTCGATAATGTCCTTCTGAACCGCCGACACATGTTCCTCTGTAATTCTGATTTGGTTTCCCTCTCTGATGTAGTGCTTACCTTCCTGTCCGTAGTTAATCAGGAGGAAGCCTTCCTCGCTTGCCATCCAATCCAAAATTTGAGCTTGACGCTCCAGCTTCTTCGGCTCTTGTTCCGCCGTTTTACTCGAGAACATAAACGCCGTATCCGGCAAATTTTCAGTCCATGTCCCGGTTTCGGCAAATGGGTGGAACGGCATCCAGTTTGCTTCCGGCTGAATCGCCTTTGTCCTGTTCTGGAGGCTGGTCGGATCGCTGTCAAAAGCGAAGTTTCTTGTTCCGCCTACGATGATGCCGACTTTGCCGCCAGCGGCCTTATCGATATGCTCTGTTCCTTTGGTGAGGAACCAATCCGGATCGACCGTCCCCTCCTCCATCATGTCTTTTATATCCTGGAGGACATTCTGTACACTTAAATCACTTTGATTATCTACATACTTATTGTCCTTCACCATCAGCGCGCCGATTAACCCGTTCTTGATCCACTGCGGAAAATCCCAAGAAACCGACGTTCCGTTGCCCGCGGCACCTAATCCGTACGTATCATCGCGATTGTTTCCATCCGGATCATCAAAGGTAAACGCCCTCGCTACTTCCATCATTTCTTCATAGTTTGTCGGCATCTCAAGGGCCAAATTGTCCAACCAATCTTGCCGAATATAATAAGAGCGGTATACATTGCGGGGAAAGACGAGCGGTGCTCTGGCGAATTTATTTTCGACTCCGTAGCGTTCCAGCTCCAATTCACTTACCCATTTAAAATAGTTCGGCATCGTTTGCGGCGAGATGAATGGTGTCAAATCGGCAGTAACCCCGTCAGCAATAAACTTCTGTGAAGCGATACCCGTCGAAGCGAATAAATCCGGCGTATCCCCGGATGCCATCAGCAGGCTGAGCTTGCTTTCGTAATCTGTCCCCATCGGCATATGCTGAATGTTCAGCTTGACACTGAACTTCTCTTCGATCGTCTTACGAATGAAATCTTGATCCCCCTGCGGCAATACGGCATCGCCATTGGAATGTACAAACCAATTCAGCGTAAGTACTTCCCTGCCAGACTCGCCTCCGTCTTCCTTCCCCATCTCTGAAGAAGGTGGAGTTTCGTTATTTGTACCGCCTGTGTTGCTCGAATTGCCCGTATTGCCATTTCCCCCTCCGTTTGTGCAAGCAGTTAATGCGACAGAGAACATCATTACCCAAAGGAGCACCATTTTGATTCCCAATTTTCTCATTTTTCTTCGACCTCCCGCTTTTCATGATTCGAACGTGTCATTCGTATGAAAAGTCTAGTTGTCGCAATTCTGCTTTCGAATTGGCCACCACCTTTTGTTACACAAATGTCATTAAATATTACATGTAGAACTATGTGAAACGATCGATTTAAATAATACGTATCATACCTGTATTATATGGAACGAAAATTAATATCGTCAACGTCTATTTTTGGCGGCATCTGTCGTATTTTTTCGCCTACTTCTATCATTTATATCGAATAATGAATGGCTACTTTACGTACAGCCTTTATGATATCATCAATGTCACTTTCGGTGTAAAATTCATTGACAGGTATGCGTATAGCCGTTTTCAATATTTGCTCAGCGGTTGGACAGCTTCCCTCTTCATATGAGGTTGAGGATAATTCAAAAGGAAAATGACTGCCTCGGTATGCGGTGCGCTGTTGAAACAGCGGCTGCATGTAGACCGGCATGGGAATGTACCCGGCTGAATTCGGCACCCCTTCGCTTATAAGCGCTTTACTAAATTCTTCTCGTGTACACTTGAATTGCTTTTCTTCGATGCGAAGCATATAAAACCAATAGGTGCACGTATTGCCACCTTCCACGTGATGCGGAAGGATCCCTTTCAAACCGGAAATCCCCGCAGTAATGCGGTCACCGTATCTATTTCTGCGCTTGCAGATCCATGGAAGCTTCTTAAGCTGTGCAATCCCCACGGCACCCTGCAGTTCAGTCATGCGGTAATTTGGAGCGAGATAGGTAAGATCCTTCATGACTTGATCGCCAAAGCGTCTATAGTTTTTATCCGCGAAGGCGTGGACCGTGTAATAATCTTCTTCCAAACCGGAATTTACGGTGACAATCCCTCCGTCTCCAGTCGAAATATGCTTAAAATCGTTCGTACTGAAGCAGCCGTAATCTCCTATCGTTCCTGTAAGTCTCCCTTTGTAACGTGTCAAATAGCTCTGCGCACAATCCTCAATTACAATGAGCCGGTGTTTCCTTGCGATCTCCATGATCGGATCCATATCGCACGGGTTGCCCGCCAAATGAACGACGACAATAGCTTTAGTTCTGCTTGTGATCCGTGATTGAATGGACCGTGGATCCAAATTGTAAGTATGCGGTTCCAAATCTGCGAATACAGGGATGGCATTTTGATACAATATGCCGACAAGTGTCCCCTGATCGGTTATTGGGCTGGTGATCACCTCATCGCCAACCGTAATTCCCGCAGCGCCCAATGCCGTATGAATAGCGGCTGTCCCTGAAGACACTGCAACGCTATAGGAAATTCCATATAAAGCATTAAAATCCTCCAAAAACTGCTTTACCTTTCGTCCGCTATGATAAAACAAGGTGTTTTGCTCCAGTGCTTCCGCCAATTGCTTGACCTCGTCCACGCCAAACCTGCTTCCACTCCCGAAGGGGGTTTGCTTGACCTTCGTACCTCCGTGAATTGCCAGCTTATCCTCCATCCCTTTCACCTCGCACGATTTACATAAACTCACGTTGTGCCGTCTGATCGAGTACTTTTTTCACGCAGGGCACCCCATACTTGATTTCTACCTCTGCACCATCTGCGGAAGAAGCTGCGGCTGTAGGAATCCACACCTCCATACCGCCAAATTCCACCTCTCCACGAATCACGAGCCCATTCGAATCCATGCCGTCAATCCGTACTTTCCTTCTCGCCCGCTCCCAATCGTTGATCTGCTTGCTGGTCCAGAAGGTCATTCCTCTTCTCTTCGCTTCTTCGACGACTTTTCGAATCGCTTTTCTAACGAGCGGCTGCTCATGAATATGAACTTGGTGAAATAGAAAATGGGCGGCACCTTCCACTCTCAGCACCGATTCCAAGAACGAAGAGATGACACTGGAATCGGATAGACTATGGTGATCCAAATCCTGCGTTAAAAAGCTGATCTCCAGCACATTGTACAATCGATTGTTCTGATCTGACCAAGCAATTGGGAAATAAGGATGACAAGTACCGAATAAAAATCCGATGTTCCCCTTTTTGCTCGGTCCGCGGGTCTGCTCTGCCTCTATCCCGTTTTTCTCGCACCATTCGAACAGCTCGCCCCATCCTTCAAAGCGGGTGTAGTGATTTTTGTTTGAGGTGACCTTCGACAGACCCGTTGCCTGCTTCATCCATGCGAATTGGCGGTCAAATTCCGCATCATCCCATTTTCCGTCCTGAGCATCGAGAGCATTGTAGTGAAAAGCCAATTCATGCTGTTCCTTCTTTACCTGGTCATAAATATACGAGCTATATCCTGGCTCAATCATGCACCATGTGGAACGAATCCCGCATTCCCTAAGCACGCTGAGCGTGGTCTCTGCACTTTCGTCGATGTTCAAATCGCTGTCGTGAGAAATCGTCGCGACACCTGGAATACCGTCCGGCCATATCCCAATGAATGGCAGCGTCATCCCCTGCTCCAACACTCTTTTGAGCAGGTGGCTGATGAGCTGCTCCCGCCATAAATCCGCATACGGATACGCGAAAAAGGCAGCCCCAGTCTCAGTACTTAATCGGTCCCATTGCCAATCCATCGCGCAGCGATCATCCGCCTTCAAGATGTTATCATCGATACTGCCACTACCGTCCAGAGCAGGAATGCCGTCATGAAATACCGGACCGGTTCCTTGCTGGAACATCACAATCGTGTGAGGGATGTTGACTGCAAAGCGATCAATCCATCCTTCTCCGGCAGCACATTGCAGCAGTACTGCTCCCGCTTCTTCACCGGTCGGATGCTCCTTTCGCAGCATTCCCGACACGGAGATCTGATGGTCTGATTCAGCAATTTGTTTCCAAGGCTTCGCCTGCAAAAACCGAAGAGGCTGTTCAGCAGAAAGGACTGTACCTTCCATATCCGCATATCCAATCGCAATATCTGGCTGCGGGTAGAATCCTAACCTGACAGCCAAGCAGTTCAATCCGCCATACGAAATAACGATGCCGCCCTTCTCCGCATATTCCCAAATGATATCCGCCGTATACTGATCTTCTTCTGTAAATGCGGCGATCAGCACATCGGGAGCTTCCGTCTGAATGCTGCTTGCGGCATGCAGCTTCTGAAACGGAATGCCTGCATGGGAGAGCACTTCTTCCACATACGCTTCAAACACATTCATTCCATACCGATGTCTCCGTTTGACAGCGGTTTGATCAAGTAAAACACCTACCCGAGCCATTTTCATTGCTACTCGTCACCTTTCTCTCTCATCCGATATTTATTTCATTACAGCATGACCGGCGAACCTGTGCTTCTGCTTTCATTCGCTGCTTCAAGGAATCGAATAATCTCTAACGTTTCGCCCATCGATACCGGAGAATGTCCGCTGTGAAACATGTCCATAATCCGTTCCAGCATACTGGCGTAATATGGCTTCGGATTTGCATACACATCGGCGAAGGCAGTACCTTGTTCTCGATGCAGCAGTGCGCCAAACTGCCTGTTTCCCTTCCGGTTGCCTCTCAATGTACCGATGCGGCAGTCATGCCATATCCCTGTGATCAAATCATAATCTGTATTGCTGACCGCGATGACTTCCCGGCATCCCGTTCCCATGACCGTATACATCATTTCTGCAGTATGAATACCGTACCAGAATAATCCCGGCTGTGTCGGCTGAATTTCCATCGGCCCATAACAATCTACTCCCAGCACCCTTCCTAGCGATTCATCTGCAATGCTCGATGTTAATCCCTCTGCATAACGCAGCGCGGAGCAGCTCATGAATGGTACCTCATATTGATTCGCCAGCTTAGCGATAGATATCGCATGTTCCGATGTGACAGCTAACGGTTTATCTATGAAGACCGGCTTGCCATACGGCGCTAGTTTGCTGAATTGTTCCAGATGCACTCTTCCATCTACGGATTCCAGCAGAATAGCATCACAACTAGCGGCTACTTCCTCGATGTCATCCATAATGTCTACCCCGTAAGTACTCGATAAGGTTTCCGTGTACCCCGCCACCCTAGAACGGCTCAACTCAAAATCGGCGGATCCGCCAGGATAAGCAGCAACCACCCTGCCTCCGGGTACATGATAAGGATGGTTTGAATCATTTAAAATTGCCGTAAATGCCGTGACATGTGAAGTATCTAAGCCAATAATACCAATTTTTAATGGTTCAACACTCAGGTTCATCTCCTCCTTCTCAACAATCTAATTAGATACTTGTTATATACTTGTATCTTTATTATTAAAATACTGGTTTTATACCATACTGTCAATCGTTTTCCATCGATGCTCCTGAAGTGGAGTTTCCCCATTTCAATCTAAGCAGCAAAAAACAGCACTTTCGTGCTGTTTATCTTCTCAATTCTTCCTGCAGCATCTCCCTTACATAATCCAGCATCTGCGTTTTATACTTTTGATGATCTGCATCATCTTGATAACGAAGGATAATGTCGAAATAACACGCCACTATATCGTGAAGCTTTTGGGCCGATTCCGCAGATTCTGAATGAATGATGTACGATTTCTTCAACCGCTCAACAGCTTCATCCTGGAGCTCGTCTATCGCCTTTAAAGGATCGTAGTTGACCCCGTAGGCAGCCGTTAAAACCCGTATGATCTGATCGCGAATCATGTCCATATCTTTAGCTGCTTTGATCGTCTGCCTGCGCCGAATAGAAACAGCCGCATTCATGATAAACTGCCAAATGCCGCTCATGGAATCTTCAATTTCAGCCTGCAGATTTCGTTCTGTATGAGAAGACAAAGACTCCTTCAGTCTGCTGTCCAGCGCCCCCGAGCGGTCGAACAGAATCGTCCAATTCGGCTTTGTCGCCCTCAGCTTCTTCATCGACCAGACGCCCATATCGATGCCTAGTCCGTTATTCAGCAGTATGCAGGATACATAAATGTCCTCCTCATGCCTATACAACTTCGATCTCAGCACGCGGTGTTCATCTTTTATATAATGATTCATCTGTTCGGTGATATAGGTTACCTGTTCCGGCTCGCTGGCGACAATCAGTACATCGATGTCCGAATATTCATCCCGAAATCCAGCAGCACCAGAACCGACGAGGAGCATGCCAAGAACTCCTTGCAGCTTCTCAGCCTGCTCTTTCAATACCTGCAGTAGTCGATCTCTATCCTGCGGTGTATACATCAAACTCGCACTTTCTTTTCTAAATTAGACGATATGCTTCCAAACAGCAAATCTAATATTCTCTCATCTGCTTTTCGATTCTTTCCTTCATACGGATAGCAATGGATGTGAATGGCTGGATTAAAGTTGATTTCGATTATGCTGTAATTCGTATCCGACGCTTCTTCAGAGGTGTCGTCAATCATCATATCCACCCCGCAAAATACCGCGCCTGCTGCTTTCGCAGCTTGAACGGCAATCTGTTTATAGCTGTACGGAATGTTATCCGTAAAATCGATACTATCCCCACCCGTGCTGATATTAGAATTTTCCCGTAAATAAACCGTCTCGCCAAGTGCAGGTACATATTCGGTATGCTTCGACTGGCTTTTCAGAAACATGATTTCCGACTCACCAAGTTCAATACGTTCAAGCGGTGTTTTGTACCCCTTTCCCCGCAGCGGATCTTTGTTTTTCTCATGAACTAGCTGTTCAATCGTATGAAGGCCGTCACCGACCACATTCGCCGGAACGCGATGCAGTACGCCGACAACCTCTTCACCCATCACGAGAAAGCGATATTCCTTTCCCGTCATGAACTTCTCCAGCAGCACTGTACGGTCATGTCGGAATGCGATTTCGAAAGCTCTCCGATAATCTTCACTGGAAAAGCCAGCCGCAAAAATCGTGATCCCCTGACCAAAATTGGTTGAATTCGGTTTAATGACGATAGGTTGATCCCGGTACAGCTCATAATCTTTCAGCGCATCGCTGATCGTATGGTATACCTCTCCATCCGGAACACGAATGCCATGCCGCTGCAGCACTTTCTTCGTGACCACTTTATTTTCCATGACGAGTACTGTGCTGTACCTATCGAGCGATGTTTTCGTCGCCTGCTTCACATATTGCTGCTGAGTCCCTTTCGTTAAAAGAACAAAATTGTCCTGAAAATCCAACAGCTCGAACGAAATGCCTCGTTTAATGGCCGCTTTCAGCAGCAATTGCGTGGAAAGCTCTAAATCCTCGCAGCCTTTCAATTGGTATCCGCTTGCCTTACTCTCCAAAGCATACTGCTTCGCCTTATCCATATGGTACCAAATATAGGAAGACGATTGTACATCTTTTTTTACTCGTGCGGCAAAGTGATTTTTAGGCTCCAGAATTTTTTCCTTTTCCTGTTCCAGTATACGGAGCAATGACGAGTCTGCAGACCAAATCAGTTCCAGCATGACTTTCAGCTCATTCAAGAATTCAAGTGCTTTTTCCTGAAGTGTCACATTCTCCTCTTCGCCTCCATAGAATTTCCCGAGAATCCCTTCGAATAATAAGCTGTCATGGTTCAAATCCGCAGCCTTTTGCTCTTTCTCATTGAAGTGTAGGTCCTCTAACAGCAGCATGGAAATAAGGAATAAATGCACAAATCTCATCGTTTCTATGCTGATTCCGATCTTATACAGCGGATTTAGATCGATCATGCGAAGCTCTAAGTAATCGATGCCGGATTCCGTTAATTCTTCGAATACTCCCTTCCCTTTCCCCGTCTTCAAACGGATTGGACTGTAGTACTCGCGCACACTCAGCAATTCCCCTGTCCGTACGAACGATTGTAAATCCCGAGTATACGCTTCCAGCGAATCGTACGAGACATGTAGATTTTTTTCGTTGCGGTAGCCGCAAACGCTGTTGCGCAAAGAATTCATATTCGGAAAAAAGCGGCTGTCGCCATCATCCAGCTGCTCACTATTCACCGCACACTGTTCCAAGTACGTTCGGCTGAACACTGGACTTGCTCCAGTCAAATAAATGAGCAGCCAACGATAGTTCATCACATTCCGTGCCACTCTCATGTATAACGCATTTTTAAACTCCTTAAATGAATCTGTACAATTCGTCACAGAATAAAGCTTTTTCAAGAACTCGTCATCGAATGAAAAATTGAAATGTATCCCGCTCATCAGCTGCCTTTTTCGGCCGTATTTATTCGCAAGCTGAACCCTGTAACGATCCTCTTCGGGATCATTCATAACAGCGATCGGAATATCCTCGTCATTCGGTAATATAGGCGGATTGCTGCTAGGCCAAAGATACTCATTGTTGTCCAGCAACTCTAACGTGACAATATCATGAAGCGTCTCCATGAAATCATACGTCTCATCGATCGAGCTAAACACCGGTGTGATCATTTCGATTTGACTTTCCGAAAAATCCGTTCGTATATAAGGGTTCTCCATTTTTCTGCCAAACGCTTTTGGATGTGGAGTGAGTGCCAGCCTTCCTTGTTCATCCACCCGATTGTTCTCCTTCTCCAATCCGAAATAACCACGCAGCATATCGCTTTGAAGCTGATGATTTCGAATCAACTGAGCCCGTAACCTATCAAACATCCCCATGAAATCCACCTTCCTTTTCTTCGCCCTCTCTAATATTTGCAATTTGCAAATATTATTCAATAAGAAATCACCCTATGGGTGAAATGCAGCACCGATTCGACTTCGACATTGCGTCGTTTAGCAGCTGAATGGAACGGATCACCGTATCTTTTTCAAAATCATTCAAATGAGAAAACACTTCCTTTAAGTATTCTTCCATCTGTTTGTCTATCATCTCGGCCATAAATTTCCCCTCGGTCGTAAGCGACAGCACGGCTACTCTTCGGTCCTTAGGATCAGGCGTTTTTTTCACCAGTTTCATTTTAATTAATGTTTGCACCTGTCTGCTGAAGGTCGTAATATCGGTACCTAACGTATCTGCGATCTGCTGAATCGACGGTTTATGCTGACGATCAATTTCGTATAGAATATGGCTTTGTACCAGCGAAATATCGCAACCGCCTACGGAGCAGCAGTTCTTATTCAAAAAACCGAATCGACGTGTCAAAATATGAAACAGCTCACGAACATTTTCCATCATGGTTCACCTCTTCTTTATTTATACGGTAATTATTTGCAAACTGCAAGTGTATATTTTGAAATGCCGGTCGTGATACGTTAGAGGACAGGCCGCCTGTCCTCCATCTCTCACTTCGATCAAATCTTCATTTCTACATGTCATTGACATGCTTGGCACAATTATACAGCTCGCATTCCCACCGATCATCCTGCCAATAAACCTTCGTAATCGAGGTATTATGTAAATGCTCCTCCGTATTCACGTGCGGAATCAGTCGTTTCAGCGTATAACCAATCAAAGCTCCATGACTGACAACGAGCACTCTTTGATTCGGATGCTTCTCCGCTACGTAAGCAGCGAAGGACAAACCTCTGTCGCTGATCGATGGTTCCTTCTCCACGCCAAGTGACAGCTCGTGCCACCCCTCTCCCCATCGCTCAATTCTTTCCTCAACGGTCGTCCCTTCGATTTCTCCGCAGTACATCTCCCGCAGTCTTGTATCTGTATGGACAGAGAGACCTAATGCCTGACCTACAATCTCAGCGGTTTCCTTGGCACGTGACAAATCACTGGAATACAAAGCATCCCACTGCTCTTCCCTAAGCCTTTGTGCCAGCGCTCTCGCTTGGCTCCTTCCTGTCTCGTTCAAAGGAATATCCGAGTGCCCCTGTGCTCGCTTTGCCATATTCCAATCCGTGATCCCATGCCGTATAAATCCGATTTGTGTCAATGAACGCCTCTCCTCTCCCGCTTCTTATTCTACTGCGCTTTCGCATAGCTCTATTTTACCATAATGCGTATCGAGTACTTCTTTTCTTTTTTAATAATTCAACCAACACCTGTAATTTCGAGAAAAAATATTCATATCTTTCCATATTTCCGTAACAAAACGGAACCGATATGCGTCTGAATAATAGAGCCAAACAAAGGCGTTTCATCATAAAGGAGTGCAGTGGGATGAAAAAGAGAATGTTTATTTCCGGATTGATTGCGGGCGCAGTCATCGCCAGTACAACGACGGTATTCGCTGTCGATTGGGTGAAAGCTTACCTTTTCACCGGTAAGATGGAAATCAACGGCCAGCTTCAAATTCTGCCCGAGGACTACGAAATTTTAAGTTATAAAAATCATACGTATGTGCCGCTGCGTTATGTATCTGAAGCTTTGGGGGCAGATGTAGATTACCGCCAAGGCGCAGCTCCAGACGAATCCGTCATTTCAATCCATACATCAAATCAAGACGTACCTGCCGAGACCGGAAACTCGCTTCAATTGAGCGAGGATTTCTTGGAATTGGCAGCGAAGGGAAGATTGAATGGAATTGAGATTCCGCTTGGAACCTCGAAAGAAACATTGCTGAAAACTTTGGGGGAACCGGACGAAATCGCATCCCACCACTCCGTTTATTATCGATACGGTAACATCAAGTTTTATACGAATGCCAGCGATCGCGTCCGTGTCATCGATGTAGATTTCCATTTGACGACCCTCGAGGTAAAGCAGTCGCTCGGCAAGCCATTGTTTGAAGGAGTGAACGAAGCAGGGTTGTCCGGCTACGAGCTTATTTATGAAGCTGGCGATTACTACTTATATTTCATGTACAACGATAAAGAAGACGACATCGGGACACTTCGATTTAAAGATCCGCGCCAATAATGCAGTAAAGAAAAAGCCGAACCTAGAGGTACCTGGAGGTCGGCTTTTTCTATTTCATCATCGTCGAATTACCTATGCTGTGTATAGCGGTTGGCTTTGCTATGCTTTAAGATCCATTCCATCTCTTCGGCGGTTAAATCCGGCAACTGTCCCGCCTGTATGTTTTGAAGCAGCTGTTCCATTCGACTCGCGCCAGGTATGACCGTGGCGACAGTTTCCGACTGCAGCGCATAACGAAGAGCAAGCTGTGACAGAGACCTCTCTTCGGTCACCAGTTTTGACAGCTGGCCGATGAGTTCTGTTAACTCCTCCTTCGTATAATCCAGAAAACCCTCCTCTATTTTGGAAGCAGAATGCTCGGACAAGATCCCCTTCGCCACGGGACCTCGAGCGATCAAGCTGATGCCTTGTTCCGCTAGTACGGGGATAATCTCCTCTTCCGGACGTCGGTCCAATATGCTGTACTGAGACATGACGCTGACGATATTGGCTCTGGCCACATATTCCCTTACCACGTTGGGACGAATGGAGGAAATGCCGTAGTACCTAATCCATCCCTCCCGCTTCAGTTCCTCGAAAGCTTCGATCGTTTCATCTATAGGATCTTCAAGGGTGCCTCCGTGAAGCTGATACAAATCAATATAATCCGTACCGAGCCGCTTCAGACTTTCTTTGACTGCTTCTTTAATATAGGCTTTTGAAGGGTCCCACACCCATCCTTCCTGACCCGGCACTCTGCGATTGCCCACCTTTGTAGCAAGGATGATATCGGATCTTTTTCCTTTGATCGCTTTTCCCAGCAGCTCTTCATTGCGTCCATGATCATACAAATCGGCAGTATCGAAAAAGTTGATGCCTTGATTCATTGCTTCATGTATGAGACGTACGGCTTGGGATTCATCCGTTCCAAGCGACATACAGCCGAATCCGATTTCACTGACCTTCAAATCCGAAGGACCTAATGCGTTGTACTTCATCGTGTTCCCCTGCCTTTCCCTATGATTCTATGATCAAACTCTACAATTAAGCATATCTTTTTGAACATAGGTTATGCAAGGGTAACCGTCAAATCCATCTTAAAACTTCTATATCTTTCGCTGCGTCGGATCTGCACCGACAAAATCCACCATGCCTCAACATCCTTCCCAGCGGCGATAATGATCACCTTATTTTAGGTAATACCCAATATAAAACTAATACTACAAATTTTTAACATTCCGTTGATCTTGTCTTAATAGTTCATTTTTACAATCATGATAGGAAACAAACGAAACCCTATACCACCACTAAAAGGAGAGAGTTATGAATGGATCGTCGCAAATTTTTAACTTATGTGGGAAGCAGTGCAGCAGCCATGGTTGTTGCCTCAACAGGACTGGGGGCAGTCACCAACAAAGCGGAGGCCAGCGCAGCGAATCATCTATCGAACAGCAAAACGTTGTCCAAAGGGAAGCCGCTGTCCGCACCGTTCACTCCGGTGCAAAGAACATGGGCAGATGATATTACACTGCCATCTGGATATCACTACAACATTATCGCATCTTACGGAGACGTCATTAACGAAAAGGGCGAAAAATTTGGTGATGCAACGGACCTGACTGTATTTTTTCCAATTGACGCATTAGAAGGTGGAAACCATTCGGAAGAAGGCATCCTATGGGTAAACCACGAGTTTCCTGAACCACAAAACTACTTGACGATTCTAGGCATCAATCCAGAAACGTTCGATCCATCCAAAATGTCGAGCTATCCTGAACTGTTGAAAATGGAAAAGGAAGCCGTCGGCGGATCCGTCATTCATATTAAAAAAGAAGGCAATGGCGAATGGAAGCTGGTCAAAAACAGCCGTTACAACCGACGTATCGACGCGACGACGAAAATTAAGCTTACAGGACCAGCAGCAGGTTCCATCGGTGTAAAACAAGCAACGATCGTCGAAGGAACACTTGGAAACTGCTCCGGTGGTAAAACGTTCTGGAACACAGCTCTTTCCTGCGAAGAAAATACAGAGTACGGCGACGACTACGGATGGCCGAATTTTACGGACGAGCACTATGGATGGGTTGTAGAAATCGATCCTTTCGATCCAAGCTCGCAGCCTCGCAAGCATACCGCCTTGGGACGTTTTGCCCATGAGAATGCCGCTGTCGGCTTAACAAAGGACGGCCGTGTTGTCGTTTATATGGGGGATGATAAAGGAGACGAGTGCTTCTATAAATTTATCAGCTCCAAAAAATATAATCCGAACAATCGCAACGCGAACTTCGACATTCTGGAAAGCGGCACCTTGTATGTTGCCGATATGAAAAACCAAAAGTGGATCGCGCTGGATTACAAAACAAATGAAAAGCTGCAAAATTACGAAAAAGACGGCGTTAAATTTTTCAAAAGCCAAGCCGATGTGCTGGTACATACCCGTGAAGCAAGCAAAGCGGTAGGCGGAACAAAATTAGATCGTCCAGAGGATGTCGAAATCCATCCGTATGACGGAAGTGTATTCCTGGCAATGACGAACAATACGGGCCATGGAAACTTTCACGGACAAATCGCCCGCTTCTATCCTGCAGGCGGAGACCATGGCAGTGACGAATTTACGTTCGAGGTTTTCATTGCTGGCGGACAAAAGAGCGGGATCACCTGCCCAGACAACCTCCACTTTGACAGCCAAGGAAATCTGTGGGTCGTGGAAGACTACTACGCTACGGAAGACAATCAATATGCAGAATTCAAAAACTGCGGAACATTCATGGTTCCAACCGATGGCGAAAGCTATGGCGATCCATTCATGTTCGCTTCCGGCCCGAAAGGCTGTGAAATGACCGGACCGTGGTTCTCGCCAGACGAGCGTACTCTGTTCATCGATATTCAGCATCCTGAAACATGGAACCCGTATCCAGGCCATAAATTCGGACGCTCCTGCCTCGTTGCCATTCAAGGACCAGGAAGCTTTGTGAAATAATACGAGAATCCTATTTTCATCTAGCAAAGCAAACAAAGGAGACCGCATCATCCAATCGCGGTCTCCTTTGTTTGCTTTGATGCATCATTTCAGTGACATGATATCCGAATTAGCCCTTACTCCACGACCTCATTTCCTGTATAGCTTCTCGGTACATATGAACGTGAGGCTGTCTCCCATTCATAGTAGTAACCCCTTCAAAATAATGATAATGGCCCCCTCCTGCAATCGGAATCGATGGTCCTGTTGTTCCTCTTATTTGATGAGTATGCCCATCGTCAAAAGACGTTTCCGCATAATAATGGTGCACGTGAGGGACGCCGCTCGGTGCCGCCTCGGTCAATCCTATATAATGATGCTTATGTCCGTTATCAATCGAAGTATAACCTGAAAATGGATGGGAATGAACGACTCTTCCATTCCATGATGTGATATATAATTTGTGTGTGTGTTGTGAATCACCATCATTGGAATGTACAACAAAACCTGTGATTGGAATTTCCATACATGCAATGCCCCTTCATTTTGAATTTATGTCTTACATCATATGTAGGGGTGGATTCCTCGGTATAGGTATTTCCCTTAATCATCTTCGTGGGAACGTGAAATGTTATGACACTCCCTTCTTGTCTATCGGGGTCTCCATAAACAAATGGCAGGAATGAGCTTCCTGCCATTTCATCTCTTACAGCTTAAACATGTCCGTCTTCGATTTTAAATGATCGGTCTGCTGCCTCAGCATCTGGGACGAAGATGCGATTTCCTGCATCAATCCGGTCTCCTCATGAGCTGCTTCAGCGATATGCTTCGCTTGCTCTAAGATGTTCGAAGCAATTTGTGTAATTCTCTCAATGTCTTTGTATGTCCGATCTATCTTCACAGATTCCTCCGTAATGGTACCATCAATCACACCGATGGCTTGCACCGATTGTTCTACCGTTTCGGTCATCTGTACCAATGCCTTGTGAACGTCCTCACTATGTGCGGTGTCCTCGAGCACCAGCTTGGACTGATGATGTATCAATTGAACCGTCTCATCGATTCTCGCTTGAACTTGTGCAATAATTTGATTGATCTGGTCGACAGATTGAGAGCTTTGCTCAGCCAGCTTACGAATCTCCGTAGCAACAACAGCAAAGCCTTGGCCTTGTTCACCGGCTCTTGCCGCTTCGATCGACGCATTGAGCGCAAGCAAATGGGTTTGCTCTGAAATTTCACGTACAGTATCGGTAATGGCTTCAACTTCCCTTGCATCTTTTTCGAGTTGATTTACCTTTTCCAATGAAGTATCATGCGACTCTTTCAACTGCATCATGCCATCGACCAATGATTTCACGGTTTCTCCGCTGTTCTGTACGGTTCGATCCATCATATCGGAGAGCTTTCTGAGATGCTCCGATCTTTCATTAATCGCTTGGAAAGAGGTACGCATTTTTTCAGCATCCGCTAAGGTGTTACGAGCCGTCTGTTCCTGCTCCTCTACACCGCTGTAAATTTCATTAACGGCATATGACATTTTCTCGATCTGCTCTGTAGCTTGTTGAATGGCCAGGTTGAGCGTCTCCGCGCTTTCTGCGGAGATAACGGCATTGGACGAAATATCGGAAATAATCCCCTTCAAGCCCGTTACCATCGTTTCGAAGGATTCATTCAAATGCTTCAATTCGTCATCCGAACGTCTTTCCTTCAACGTCACGTTCAAATTCCCCGCGGCAGCCTGTCCAGCCGCTTCTGCTAGTTCAACCATCGGCTTTGTAATGAACTTCGCAGCCAGCCATCCTAACACGCCCGTCCAAAATACGCCTAATCCCATAATGATTGTAATATAAAGCCAATCTTTCATATCCGGCGCAATAATGGATTTCAAAAAGAAAATGAAAAACGCACTCGTACCGTATGTGATTGCAGATACAACAACAACTCCTGCAACCATTTTTCTTCCAATTGACATTTTCATCAATCTCTGCCTCCACATGGATGGTAGTTTTTTGAATCTAGTCCATAATTCCTAATATGTATAAGAACATTATATTCGATACGACCGCGTTTTTTCCTCCTCATACGACAAAATTCACAGAAAAAAATGAAAAATATGCTAATGCACATTTATTGTCGCATTTTATTGAATAGAGCATAGTTTTATTTAAAAGGCTCTGAGTACGACGATTCCGAGTAAAGAAAAACCCATGCCGGCAAGCTGCAAAGGTGAAAAGCGTTCCTTGCCGAATAAACGGGAATATAACAAAATAATCAGTACGTTCACAGCGACAATCGCTGACACCAATCCCGTTACGCCTCTTTCAAAAGCAGCCATAATAAAGATGCTTCCGCTAATATTGGTTGTTCCTACGATCATTCCCCAGAAAAAGGTTTTCGTCTCTTTCCATGGCAGAGACTCTGATTTCAGATTTATGCTTGCCTCTTCACGGACAGCGGCAGAATTGGCTGTTCCCTTTCTCCGTTCCATAAGCCACCATACGCAAAAGAGAAACGAACCCGTCCCGAACATCATACAGAGGGTGGGAAACATATCGGCTTCCAGCCGTGTGCTCTGCTTCGTAGCCAAGTCGTTGGAGGCAAAAAACAGCATCGCCAGCAGCCCCCACTGAGCTCCTTGCAAATTTTTAAATGAAAGCTCATTCGAATAACGGATCATTATCACACCCGTAATAATGACGACTAATGCGGTCAACTGCCATACCGATAATGCCTCATTCCAAAAGATGTAGGCTGCAATAGCCACGACTACAGGCGGCAGCGCAGTAATGATGGCAACCAGGGAAGCCTTTCCAACCGCAAAGCCCTTATAGAGAGACGCATTTGCCATAAATGAAAAGGTACCCATTAAAATACCAATCCAAGCACCGTAAGACCATACCTGTCCTGTCAGCAAGGTTCCTGCGACACTTACGATGAACCCCGTGAAAAAAACACCGCACAGCATCAGGTTCCGATTCATCGGCCGTCCTGAAGTCCAATGGTACAATACGCCTCTAAATCCGTAGCAGACTGCGGCTACAAAAGCAAACAACATCCACATAAAGCAGCCCTCCTCTCTAGTCATTACCCCATGCTACAAAGAAAGCACTGCTTTCGTCAACAAGAATTCCGCTGCATATCCCGCCAATTCCGGTGGTTAACTCCTCTAATCTTAACTTTGAATGTGTTCCAGGCACCGAAACAGTGCCGTCCTCACTTAATCGCGAAACATGAATAAAAAAACAGAGAGCAGACGCCCTCTGTTTCAAGCATGAATCATAAAAAATCTTTAAGTCGCTTGCTTCGACTTGGATGTCTTAGCTTGCGAAGTGCCTTCGCCTCGATTTGGCGAATCCGCTCGCGGGTTACACCGAACACTTTCCCTACTTCTTCTAATGTACGCGTGCGTCCGTCATCCAGACCAAAGCGAAGCCGCAGAACATTTTCTTCTCTCTCCGTGAGCGTATCCAGCACGCTCTCCAGCTGTTCCTTCAAAATTTCATAATCTGCAGCATCGGATGGCGCTAATGCATCTTGATCTTCTATGAAATCAACCAAATTGGAGTCATTTTCTTCACCGACAGGGGTTTCCAACGAAATTGGCTCTTGGGCGATTTTCATGATTTCCATTACTTTTTCCGTTGTCAGTTCCATCTCTTTCGCAATTTCATCAGGCGATGGCTCGTGACCCAGCTGCTGCTGCAGCTGCCTGGACACACGAACCAGCTTATTAATCGTTTCAACCATATGCACAGGGACACGAATGGTCCTTGCTTGGTCGGCAATAGCTCTTGTGATGGCCTGTCTTATCCACCATGTAGCATAAGTGCTGAATTTAAACCCCTTCGTGTAGTCGAACTTTTCAACAGCTTTAATTAAGCCCATATTGCCTTCTTGTATCAAATCAAGAAACTGCATGCTTCTGCCAACATACCTTCTGGCGATACTGACCACTAACCGAAGATTCGCTTCCGCCAAACGCCGCATTGCTTCTTCATCGCCCTGCTCGATCCGTTTCGCCAATTCGATTTCTTCATCTCCGCTTAACAGCGGCACCTGTCCAATCTGCTTCAAGTACAGCATGACAGGATCATGCATCTTCACAGGCGCTGTAAACAACGGATCTTCCTTGGACAGCAATGAATCATTCAGCTGTTCACCAAGCTGTGATGCATGTTCATCAGATGCATCATGCTCGATTTCGATACCTGTTTCGGAAAGCTGTTCAAAAAAAGCATCCATCTGCTCTGGATCTTGTTCAAAAGGAGCTAGCTTCTCCACAATGTCTTTGTACTGTAGTGAAGAGTTCTTTTTCCCCTGTTGTAGTAGCTCCCTCTTAACTTGTTCAAGCTGCAAATCCGTTTCGACCTTCATTCCAGAATTGTCAATCATTCTTCCAGCTCCCCTCCACCGGATACCTTTTAACGATAGACGCATAGGCTCGGATTGTGGAACGCTTATCCACAAATGAACACCGCTGCTTTCTAACATTCTCCCATCTCTCTGCTCCATCATGGCGTATGAAAGATACATATTTCCAGCAGAGCAGTAACATCACATGAATAATCTAGTGCCAAGCTTAAAAATGACATTTAATTATTGTATCGGTATCGTAACCTTCAAAGATAAGCTTATTGGCGTCCCATCAATTCATGTTGACATCATTTCAATATTATGCTAATATAAAATAAGATAAATGATTTTATTATATTAATAATAATTTGCTATTCTTTAGCTTATCATTTATTTCAATCATATTCAATCTTTTTTTAATGGTTCGTTCAACATTCGAATAACGATGAGCAGGCTGCGCCCGACTTACGGTGCAGTCTTTTTATATGTCCTTTCTCAATCACATTGACATCACACCTGGAGGTATGTTCCGTGCCGCTTCATAAACATAACATCGAAATTGCAACATTGGATGATTTGCCGCAAATTGTAGACATTTACAATAGCACGATCGCCAGCAGGATGGTAACAGCCGATTTGGAACCCGTTACGGAGGAAAGCCGGCTTCCATGGTTTCACGCCCATACACCCGATCATCGTCCTTTATGGGTGCTGAAGGATCAGCAAACTGTCATGGCTTGGGCAAGCCTCAGCACCTTTTACGGAAGGCCCGCCTATCATGGAACTGCGGAGTTAAGCATATATGTCTCCGAAACCGCACGAGGCCAAGGAACCGGCAGTACTCTAATGAAGCATGTGCTGGAGGAATGTCCGAAGCTTAAGGTACATCATCTGCTGGGATTCGTTTTCGCTCATAATGAGCCAAGCTTAGCCCTATTAAGAAAATTTGAATTTGAACAATGGGGTTATTTCCCAAAGGTGGCGATACTCGACGATATCGAGCGTGATCTAGTCATCCTCGGCAAGCATGTTTAACCATAAATTAGGAGAACACATCGATCCATTTACGATGTGTTCTCCTTTCGTTTTATCCTTGGAGCTTATAAAGGATGGATGACCTCCGGATGTTTGTGAATGATATCCTCTGCGGCGGACCATAGTCTCGGCAGAAACTGTCGGACCCCATCTGCACGGCGCAGCAGATCCTCCTTTGTTTCAATGCCTAGGCCGGTGACAGCCGCTTCAAAGGCTGGCGCATAAATGCGCTCCAGATGAGGGGCATCTGCAGCCAAAATTTTGTGACAGCGTGCGAAGGTTGCAACCATCCAAAAGACCGCTTCTCGGTGAAAGCCATCCTTAATCAGACCGCGACTTCCATCGATGACGATAGGCTTTGCCGCCACCGTGATATCGGAACGAAAGAAAAAAGGGGTTTGAGCCACAGAAGCAGCGGCATCAAATGTTCGCGCGAGCTCATTAAGATGCCGTTCTGTTTGCTTCGGAGACCATTCACGGCATCCGAGCAGCCCTAACATCTCTTCATAAAGATCAGCGTGTGCAAATTCTAACAGCACTTCGCGCGCTGCGACATAACGCAGTCTAACCGTTGGATTTCGGAGTGCAGCCACAAGGACGACATGCGCCGTCACCCCTGTCGCAAACAGCCATGAAGTCACTTGATCGTGCCATGGAGCAGATGCATCTATCGATTGCAGGAAGTTTTCTACTCGTTTTCTAGCATCCATACATCGCTTCATCACGTATGAGCGTTGTGCAAACCGCTCTGACACCTGCTCATACAATCGTCGCAGCAGTCCCGTAGGATCTTCAATGATCGTGTTTCTGCGAAAGCTCCCCGCAAGATGATAGGAGGTTAATACCACTTCCGCAGATGTCAGCTGCTTCTGCCCCAAGAAGGTTATCTCAAGCAGTACTCCATCATAAAGGAACTTGCCCGGCTTTGCAGGTGGATCGTCCTCCGCCGTAACGACAACCACGTCCATATCTGAAGAGGCTGGAAGCTCTACTTCATCCTCCATCAGAACCGTTGAACCGCTGAAATACGCACCCCGAAACCAATCTTCTCGGATCACATGGCGGCGAACCCAGTCGGCAGCCGCTTTTCGAGCAGTACCGACTTTCATCTCGTTAGCGCCTCCTCAACATCGTCTTCCGTTACACATTAAGCCTCTTTTTTGTGGCCTAGTAAAATGACTGCGCCGATAACAATCATCAAAATCGCGATCATCGGTTGACTTGCCACTTGATTAAACAACGATCCGACCGAGAACACAGCAAAGAACAGAATGGACAGCACCATTAAAATATTGATGGGCACCAAAAGCCATTTGTTCCGATTTCCGAACCAGTAAAACTCAAACAATCCAACCGCCGGAGCCAGGATGAAGCCTGGCCACATGTAAGACCAGTTATCAAACAGCATCGCAATCTGACATATGATACCAGCTGTAAACAAGATGCCTCCTGGAATTAATACTCCCACACCTCTTCGACCGAGCATCGAAAAGTACAGCCAGTGAAAAAACAAAGCCAATGGGATCACGAACAAGCTCGGCCAAAAATAGCCAAATATTGTTCCTGCTCCAATGTTCCCTCCATCATTCAAAAAAATAAAGGCCCCCAACAAAATGAGGACAGCGCCTGATATGGTACGGATATTCATCCTTTCCTCCCTCTTGAACTCTACAGTTCACGTCGATTTCCTTTTTTTAGTGTAGCATACATGAAAAAAGCATGTCATCGTTCTACGGTGCTTTTGAATACTAGACCGAGGTCTAGTTGTTTTCGATTTTCAGATGACATCTAACGGGGGGGTGAAACGACACCTCCCTCAATACGTATGATATATAAACTCATCTCAGACAAGGAGGATATTCCCCTGCAAATTTCAATTCGAATCACATTGACACTTTTATGCCTAGGAATGTTCAGCGGCTGTTCCGTGATCGAGCATGTAGATCAATCTCTAAACTATGTGAATGAGACAACTTCTTACATTCAAGACACCACTTCATTTTTCCAAAACCTGCCGGGCGAGGTCGAGCAAGCCGTAAAGGATTCCGCAGCAAAGGCCGAGTTCATGAACGAGCTTGAATCGATGCAGCAACGGATTGAAGAAATAAATCTATTAGAGCCTCCTGTCATCGCATCCGATGTCCATGATCAATTACTCCAGTATAATGAACAATTGCTGATCCATATCCAAGGACTACGGGAACAGCTTCCACTTCCAGATTTTAATCCCGTCCAATATTTCGAGCAGCACCCAATCACCCAGCAAGTCAACCAATTAAATGATTTAATAAATCCTCTCGAGGCGTTGTAACCTAAGATTATTTCTTGAAGCTTCCGAATTCGGGAGCTTTTTGCCATTCTTGGGCTGTAATTATCCAATTTCACTCGGTGAAAAAAATTGAGATTAGAGTATAATGAAGGCGAATGTAAACGTACGCAAAACGAATGCATTGTCCAACCTATCGCCTGGACAAATCTATCGCAGAAAGGATCAAGATGGAATGCAATCTAGGACCCAAGAAGCGGCTGCTTTTCCTAACGCAAATGCAGCCGGCAAGCCTGTAATGGAGGTCAGACCGACCGCGTTTCGGATCCTGCTGGCGATCAGTCTCGTCCATCTGTGCAATGATACGATTCAAGCCATATTCCCGGCCATTCTACCCATTTTGAAGGAAAATATGAACTTGTCTTACCTGCAAGCGGGAATCATCATTTTCACGCTCAATATGACATCATCCGTTCTTCAGCCCGTCGTCGGGTTTTATTCCGACCGCAGACCTTCACCCTATATGCTTCCGATAGGGATGGTACTAACGACCGTCGGTGTTCTCATTATTGCATTATCAGGCAGCTACGTGCTCGTGCTGATGGCCGTCCTGCTCGTCGGGCTCGGATCCGCGGTCTTCCATCCTGAGGCATCCCGAGTCGCATACATGGCCGCAGGATCGCGAAGAGGATTAGCTCAATCGATATTTCAGGTGGGCGGAAATGCAGGTTCTTCTCTTGCTCCCATCATGACCGCACTTATTTTTTATCCTTTCGGACAGTTCGGTGCAATTTGGTTCACACTTATTACTGGGCTCGCCATCGTCGTACAGCTGTACATTGCAAGATGGTATGGAGCATATTTGGCGACTCAAGCACCGCAAAAGAAAAAGGTAGAAGCCAAGAAGATGGATCCGGCCAAAAAGCGACGCATTACCTCCGCGATCTGCCTGCTGATCTTTTTAATTTTCGTGCGCACGTGGTATCACTCTGCGATTTCGATTTATTATCCGTTTCAACTTATGGATAAGTTTGATTTCAGTTTGAAGCACACGCAAATCTACATCTTTATTTATGCTGCTGCAGGTGTATTAGGTACGTTCCTTGGGGGTCCGATATCGGATCAAATCGGAAGAAAAAACGTGCTGTTCCTATCGATCTTTGGCGCCGCCCCTCTCGCCCTGCTTCTCCCTTACGCAGACTCGCTTTGGGCGTACCCCATCTTATTCATTAACGGACTTATTCTTCTATCTGGGTGGTCGGTGGCTGTTGTCTATGCTCAAGAGCTTATCCCCGGTATGATCGGGACCGTTTCGGGTTTGATCACCGGTTTGGCATTCGGTATTGGTGCATTAGGTGCTGTGGCCATCGGCGGATTGATTGATTTGACCTCACTGAACATCGTCATGACCTCAGCCAGCTTTCTGCCTATAATCGGACTGCTTGCTTGGTTCCTGCCGTCAGACCGGGAAATCAAACAATGGAGCACCGAAGACACAGGGGCTTAGAACTTGATTGCGAGTCACAAACCTTTGCTTATGCAGTTATTCGACCTACACTATTTTCTATATAGAGGATGCGATCCTATGCCTGTCAACTTGTATACGTTTCTCCTTTTTTATGTCGTGATTTACATGGGAAATGCCATATATGGAACCTTCATTCCTGTTTATTTTGATGATATTGGCTTTTCGGAATCACAAATCGGTACGCTGCTCAGTCTCGGGCCACTGGTAGCTATCCTGGCCCAACCGGTTTGGGGAACGCTCGGAGATCGAGCGAAAACAAAAAATGCGATATTAAAAATATTGATTCTGGGCAGCGGTACGGCGATGCTGCTCTATCCGCTTTCGGATCATTTTTACTACTTACTATTGATGATTTGTGTGTTTACTTTTTTCCAAACCTCGATCTTTGCCATAAGTGACGCGATTACACTGGAAACGCTGGATCGGGAAAAGCGTGGAAACTACGGAATCATTCGAATGGGAGGCACCATCGGCTTTGCCGTCATGTCGCTTGTGTTCGGGTTTATCGCAAGAAACCATTTGGACTGGATGTTCGGCACATATGCCGCTGTCATGATCATCAGTTTTGTACTGCTGCTGAAATTCCCCACGATTAAAGGGCATCAATCCGAAGGACGTAAAATGCAGATCTGGGTATTATTTCGCAACCATAAACTGATGCTGTATATGTCGCTGAATTTTTTAATCCAAGTATCCCTTGGATTTTATTATGCATTCTTCCCTGTCTATTTTAAAGATCTCGGCGGAGACAGCAGTTTGCTAGGCTGGTCGATGGTGATCTCCTCACTAAGCGAAATTCCGTTCCTTTTGTTCGCTGGACGGATTTTCAAACGGATCAAAATCCCTTACATATTTCTTGGTGCCGCTGTCGCCACGACACTACGCTGGTATTTGTTTTATGCGATCCAAAGTCCCGAGTGGCTGCTGCCGGTTCAAATCCTGCATGGACTCATCTTTATCGTGATTTCGGTAACGATGGCTACGTTCATTAATAAGGAGGTACCGGATGAACTGAAAGCTTCTGGACAGACATTCAACGGACTGCTCAGCTTGGGCGTAGCCCGCATTATTGGGAGTTTCGTCGGAGGCATAACCAGTGAAAGCTTCGGTATGCGGAATGTGTTTCTGTATAACGCGCTCATGATACTAGTCTGCATTGTCATATTTTCGATTATTTTTTGGAAAGTTAGAGATAAATCATCTACCCAGGTGCGTGAGAGTTAATCGTCCTCTTACTGTACAAATAACCCGGAATATTCCAATGTAAATGGAGGTTGTCATATTGAAGGTGATTATTACGGCATCGGAAGCGATGGAGCGCGGTATTTGGAATGACGTCATGTCCCTGTTCGGACGAGTGGAAGAAGACGACATTTGGCCGAACGAGGAATTCATTTTGACCGAAACACAAGCGAAAGAGCTTGGACTGATCGACTAGTTAATGGGGCAGGCTTCATCCGATTTCACATCAAGCGAACATCGGATGAAGCGCCTTAGCCTAACATTTCATACTATTCTAAAATTTCAATGCCCAATTCCCTTTTCGGAAAATCGGCTCTAAGCTTCCATCCGCCAATTCACCATCGATATCCAGTTCAGCGGAGCCTATCATAAAATCCACGTGGGTTAAACTAACGTTCGCGCCGCGCTCAAGCAGCTCCTCCTTCGACATCGTGCTTCCTCCCTGCAAATTCACCGGATAAGCACTGCCAATCGCCAAGTGGCATGATGCATTCTCATCAATACCCGTATTATAAAAAATGCGGTTCATTTGAGAGATCGGAGAATCATAAGGTACAAGAGCCACTTCGCCCAAATAATTCGCTCCTTCATCCGTTCCAAGCAAGGAGGTCAAATGCTCCTTCCCTATCTCTGCATCGTACTCGACGATACGTCCATCCTTGAATGATAACGTGAATCGGTCTACAATGCGGCCGTTTAAGTTCAAAGGCATCGTACTCGTCACCTTGCCATTCGCACCGGTTCGATGCGGCATCGTAAATACTTCCTCGGTCGGCATATTCGGCATGAAATCCACCCCGCGTCCGTTCACGGCACCGCCGCCCATCCAAATATGACCTTCCGGAAGCTCGATCGTTAAATCGGTGCCCGGTGCTCGGTAATGCAGTCGTTTGTACTTTCGTTCATTCAAGAAATGATGCACCTGCTGAAGATTTCGAATATGTTCCTTCCAGGCTGCGACCGGATCATCCGATGTGACTCGGTTCATCTGGAATATATGATCCCACATCACTGAAATCCGTTCATCCTCAGACAGTTCTGGGAACACTTTGGCCGCCCAAGCTTTCGTCGGCGCTTTAATTAGGCACCAGCTGAAGGCATTATTACGGACGTATCCTTGAAATTTCTCCCTTGCTATAGAAGCGGCCTTGGTAGCGGTGGACACCTTCTCTGGATCAATCCCCTTGAGCAAATCGGGATTCGGCACTTTAATGTGCAGAAGTGCTCCTCCTTCTTCAGCCAGCTGCTCCATCATTCGAGCGCTCCACTCCGGATAGTACGTAAAAGATTCATCAGGCGCATGTTCATAACGAGCCCTTGTAATCTCTTCGTCGATCCAATGCACTTCAACGTACTTCGCTTTCGATTCATACGCTTTCCTCACTACCTTGCGCGTAAATTCTGCACATTCGAGCGGTGACTCGATCATCAACACTTGTCCGGGTTGAATATGGACCCCTATTTTAACGACCAGCTCGGCATATTTTTCTAATTGTTGTTCAAAATCGCTCACGATACATTCCCTCTTTATCTGCAAATTGAAGTTACGACCAAAATAGGAAAATGCCCTTTCCTATGCTCTGAGTCTTATTATAGCAAGGTCCGCTGCTGTTCACAAAAACCGAGCTTGCAGCTGTAAGAGGTTAAGGAGTCAGCCATGAATGAGGCTCAGACCTATAGGGGTATGCTAAAGATCGAAGCTATAGCGCCACTGAAGGAGGTTTGCATAATCATGGAAAGCACCGATCAATATCTGAATAAGCTGCACGACACACAAGCGAAGGATGAGAAGAACCGCAGAGCACAAGGAAAAGGAACACCTTCCTCCAAATTGCCGACGAAGCAGCACAGCAACAATCCGTAAGTTTAAATCTTATTTATACTTACTTCTTTGAAAAAAGATCACTCATGAACGCATGGGTGATCTTTTTTCGTGTCCTGCATTGATTTATGCTGCACGTGTAAAGTAAAATCAGAATATTACATGTTTTCCATCAGGGAGAGGTCTTACGTATATGAGTGTACATAAAGCAATAACGGAACATACCCAAAAAATGAACAACCACTTGCAGGAATTTCTGCTGTTGGATGCACAGCGTGAGAAAGCGATTGAGGAAGCTTTCGAACGGTGCAAATCGGGGCAGCCGTTCTCCGTGGATCGAATTAATCAAATCACGAAGGCAATCAACGAGCATGCAAAAAAAGGCATCTCACCCACTCGTATCTACGTCACGGAACAGATGGTGCAGGAATACGCCCTTCGCAGTAAGTGATGAAAAAAAGGGAGCGTGGAAATCCATGCTCCTTTTTTATGTGGTCATGAGCCACTCTTTTACCGCATAGGCGATACCGTTCTCGTGCATCGGCTTCGTCACATATTTCGCCCTTGCCTTTAATTCGTCGCTGCCATTGCCCATGGCAATGCCCGTTCCTACCGATTCCAACAGCTCCAAATCGTTTAATCCGTCGCCAAAGGCAGCCGCTTCTTCCGGCTTCATTCCGAGATGGTCCAGCAGCTTCGACAGGCCGATCGCTTTATTTACACCACCTGGATTGACATCGACTGCCCAACCGCGCCAACGATGCACGTAATAGGTATCCCGTCCTTCCGGGATGTAGTACGGCTCCTGCTCTTCTCCGATAAATAGAATACATTGATAAATCTCCGGAATTTCTTGTCCATCTTCGATCCGAGCCGGCTCCATAAAGCCAATTTCACGCTGCGCCTGTCTGAAATGCGGCTCATCGCTGCCGAATAAATAGAACGCCTTTGCTCCATACAACAGCATCGAGTGCTGGTGCTTCTGGGCTGTCTGAAGCCATTCTTGGAGCGTATCCTCCCGAAAAGGATTCCCGAGCAGGGTTCCCCCCCTATATCCGATATGGCTGCCGTTACAGGTCACCGTCCAATCGATGCTGAGCTGCTCTCTAAGCGTTGCGACCTCGACCTCGCTTCGGCCCGTACATAATGCTAATGTGACTCCGTTCTCTTTTAATAATTGTAATGCTTGGATCGTGGAATCCGGTACATCATCACGATCACGAAGCGTTCCGTCCACATCAAAGGCTGCTAATTTAATCATCTCTCTCTCCACCTTTCTACTCTCTTTATGTTTAGTATAACAAACCGTTTAATGTACTGCCTCCTTTTACCCATTCATGTCCCGTACGCAAAAAAGCTGCCTTTATCGGCAGCTCTTTATTGGTACCAGATCATATGGATGACAGTCCCTAAGGTCTGCTGTTTAGAAGCAGTGCATCCGCGCTGACGGAAACGGATCCGCCAGTCACGCTTTTCACTGCATCTGTGGACATATAGATCGTGCCAGCGATACTTTTCAGCGGCTGGTTCAGGGGCACGCTTTTTCCATTAACGATGAGATTCCATGATTTTGAATCAATTTCGACCTGTTGTCCCCTATAGATGAAGGAAGTCCGCTTCGTCTCATTATTCCAAACCACTTCAGTTCCAAACGATTCCATGACATAACGCATAGGGACATAATATTCACCGCTTTGACTGTCTTTATGAATTGCCGGTACTCCAGTTAAGAAGATGTTTTCATTCAACACGCCGGTTTGCTCTTTCAATGAAAGCTCCAACGTTTGCTTCCGATCTGGAAGCAGCTGCTGCACAGCCGCATTCACGACCGCTTCGGATCTCTGTAAGTAGATATCCGGCAGCAAGCCGATATCGTGAATATTGCTGCGATCCGGAAGCAGCCAATTATCGACCGAAACTTTCAATGTTCCGCCATTCGATAGTTCGAATGCAGTCTGCATGGTGCCTTTACCGAAGGAGGTTTCTCCCACTAATGTGGCCCTTCCATTCGTTTTCAGCGCGCCTGCCAGCATTTCCGATGCACTGGCTGTATTCCGATCAATAAGCACGACAAGAGGGATGTCTGTTCCAAGTTCATCGGCTACATAGACGTCTTCTCCGCCCTCGCTATTGTGCAGCACGAGAAGTTCGCCTTTCTTGAGAAAATGATCCGCAATTTCCAGTGCACTGAGTACATAACCGCCGGAGTTGCCGCGCAAATCCAAAATGAGTCCCTTTGCATTCGCAGCTTCAGCTTGGTGGTATGCAGCTAGAAACTCTTCTGTCGTACGTTCTCCGAAGGTAACAATTTGGATGTAAGCAATGCCGTTGCCCATATCTTCCGTGGTCACTTCTGGCAATTCAATCGCTTTGCGTGCGACCTTCTTCTGTAGCTGCTCACCCTCCCGTACCAATAAAAGCGTCACTTCTGTTCCTGCTTCCCCGCGAATTTGCGAAGTAATCGTACGGATATTGTCTGGAGTGACAGGCGTTTGGTCTACCTGTACAACGATATCTCCATTCAGAATACCCGATTCCTCCGCAGGAGATCCCGTAAACACTTCATCTACGATTAACCCTGACTCATCTTCCGCATATGTAAAACGAACTCCAATCCCAGCGTACTCCAGATTAATACCGTTCTTGAAATCTTCATACGCTGAAGGACTCATATAATTGGTATACGGATCATGAATGACATCCAGCATCCCTTGAATTGCGCCTTGTAAGAGTTCCTCTTCACTCGGCTTTTCATAATGAGCGTCGATCAGCGTATTATAAATTTCTAATAATGCAGAGTTATTCTTTTCGCTGGCTTCGGCCCAGGCGTTCTGTACAGGTGCTGCCAATACTGCAAGCGCTAATACCGAACCGGCCAATCCTTTCTTCAAGCTGTAGAAAAATGGTTTCTTAGTATACAATGGTAACTCTCCTTTGCTTGTATGTACTACACACAATTCGACGCACATCTCCAAACTCCTCCATGCTTTCCTGTATTTCCATCCTTCAAAAGAGCCAAAGTCCAGGTAGCTTTGCATGGTTCTTAACAGAAAAAAAGCCTCAGTCCGAAATGGAACTGAGACTTAGGGTAACAAGATGCAAAAGTTGGTCAATAAATAAGAAAACACAAGACAACCTACTTTTCGTTAACCGTACGTCGATTTAATTGTACATTGTTTTACGAAATTGCTTCACATCTTCATTTTCTAAATATTCATCAAATGTAGTCGTTTTATCCATTACGCCTCCTGGCGCAATCTCAATGATCCGATTCGCGATCGTTTGAACGAATTGATGGTCATGTGAAGTAAACAGGACGGTTCCGTCAAACTGCATAAGACCGTTATTGAGCGCAGTGATCGATTCCAGATCGAGATGGTTCGTCGGTTCGTCTAAAATCAGCACATTCGGTGACAAAAGCATCATTCTGGCAAGCATACAGCGCACTTTCTCTCCTCCGGACAAGACATTCACTTTCTTTAAAGCTTCTTCTCCCGAGAATAGCATTCTTCCTAGGAAACCACGGATAAAAGATTCATCTTGATCTTTGGAGTACTGCCGAAGCCAGTCAATCAGATTCAAATCCGATTGGAAATATTCGCTGTTGTCTTTAGGGAAATAAGCTTGCGTAATCGTCACGCCCCAAGAATAGCTTCCTTCGTCTGGCTCTAAGCCCCCCGCAATAATTTCGAACAATGTCGTCTTCGCGATTTCATTCGGACCGACAAATGCAATTTTATCTCCTTTATTCACGGTCAAGGAATAACGATTCAGAACCGTCTCGCCTTCCGCCTTCTTCGTTACATCGCTGATCGTTAAGATCTGCTTGCCTGCTTCTCTTTCCGATTTAAAATGAATATATGGATATTTGCGGTTCGACGGTTTAATATCTTCCAGCGTAAGCTTATCCAGAAGCTTCTTCCGCGATGTCGCCTGCTTCGATTTGGAGGCGTTGGCACTAAATCGGCGAATAAATTCCTCCAGTTCCTTCCGCTTCTCTTCGACCCGTTTGTTTGATTCTCTCTGCAGCGATTGAGCCAGCTGGCTCGACTCGTACCAGAAATCATAGTTACCGACATAAAGCTGGATTTTGCCAAAATCTATGTCCGCAATGTGCGTACACACTTGATTCAAGAAGTGCCGATCATGGGATACAACAATAACCGTCCCCTCGTATTTCGCGAGGAAATTTTCCAACCAATTGATCGATTCCAGATCCAAGTGGTTGGTGGGCTCGTCCAACAGCAAAATGTTCGGGTTCCCGAATAATGCTTGGGCAAGCAGTACCCGTACCTTCTGATTCCCGTCCAATTCCTTCATTTTCAGTTCATGCAGCGCTTTAGGTATGCCCAGACCGATTAGCAGCTCAGCCGCTTCAGGCTCTGCATCCCAGCCGTTCAGTTCAGCAAATTCTCCTTCCAGCTCTGCTGCGCGCATTCCGTCCTCATCGGAAAAATCCGACTTGGCGTAAATCGCATCCTTTTCTTTCATTATAGAATACAGCTTTGCATGGCCCATAATCACCGTTTCCAAAACAGGATACTCGTCGTACTCGAAGTGGTTCTGCTTTAACACGGCAATCCGCTCACCTGGCGTCACGTGAACATGACCTGAGTTCGGTTCGATTTCACCGGACAATATTTTGAGGAAAGTAGATTTACCTGCTCCATTCGCACCAATCAAACCATAACAGTTCTCTGCTGTAAATTTGATGGAAACATCTTCGAACAACGCACGGCTGCCATACCGCAGCGTTACATTTTCTGTACTAATCATAAATTGCATAACCGCCTTTATTAGTTTTCGGATTGCTTCTATCATATCAGAATCGCCCAAAATAAGAAATCATTTAGGAGAATCGTCTATAGATGACGATATTCCACTCAATGTTAATATCATTAATATTTAATGTTATTAGCTAATGGCAAAGTGTTTGTTTGCAAACGTTGTCAATATCCGCCTTCCTTGCTGTCGTTCTAGGTAAAATCGCGCCGATTTGTGCGCTCGCCCGGGAAATACTTCTCTCATTTCCTCCTCTCATTTCCCAGATTCCCCTTCTATTCACATTCATCCTTCAAGGGTTCTATGAGCCTCCACATTCAGTTCTATCCACGTTTGTGTTATGCTAATACTTAATGAATAAGCAGGCTATGGGAGTGCTATGAAATGATGAATCTATTCAATGCGGAACAGCTGACGAAAAGCTATGGAATGAAAACATTATTTGAAAATATATCTTTCAGTATGGAGCAAGGAGATCGGATTGGAATCATCGGTGTGAACGGTACGGGTAAATCCACTCTTCTCAAGATCATCGCCGGTATTGAAGTACCGGATTCCGGAACGATAACGAAATCAAACGGACTGACGATACAATATTTACCGCAAAACCCTGAATTCGATCCGCAAGCGACAGTACTGGAGCAAATCTATCAAGGAGATTCGCCCCTTATGAAGCTGCTTCGAGAATATGGAACAGTGATGCAGCAATTGACACAAGAACCAGAGAACCCTCGTCTTCAAGCGAAAATGATGGAGCTCAACAGTCAAATGGATGCGCTGGACGCGTGGCAGCTGGAAGCCGAGGCGAAACGCATCTTATCCAAGCTCGGAATCGATCGTTTCGATTCTCCCATGCATTTGCTGTCTGGAGGACAGCGCAAGCGCGTTATGCTGGCTTCCACATTCATCCGGCCTGTCGATTTAATTATATTGGATGAGCCTACCAACCATTTGGATACCGATACGGTGGACTGGCTTGAGCAGTATATTGCGAAGAATAGAGTATCTCTCCTGATGATTACGCATGACCGCTACTTTCTCGATCGAGTTGCGAATCGCATCATCGAGCTCGATCATGGTAAACTGTACAGCTATAGCGGAAATTACAGCACGTTTTTAGAGAAAAAAGCCGAACGTCTCGAACTGCAAGAGGCAGCCGAGAGGAAAAGGCAAAATTTGCTCCGAAGAGAACTCGCCTGGATTCAGCGCGGCGCTAAAGCACGAACGACCAAGCAGAAAGCAAGAATCGATCGATTCGAAGAGCTCGAGAGCAGGAAACCCGTGTCCGAGAATAAAGAGCTTGAAATTGCTTTAGAAGGCAGCCGTCTGGGGAAGAAAATCATCCAATTCGAACATGTGAACAAATCGTTTGACAGCATAAAGGTCATTCATGACTTCAGCTTTCTCGTCAAGAAGCATGATCGCATTGGGATCATCGGTCCGAACGGTATGGGGAAATCGACCCTTCTCAAGCTAATCAGCGGACAGCTGGAGCCGGATCAAGGCAACATCTTGATTGGAGAGACGGTTAAGATCGGTTTCTTTACTCAAGAAGCACAGGAAATGGACGAATCACTGCGCGTCATCGAATATGTGAAAGAAGGTGCAGAACAAATTCGTACAACGGATGGCAACACCCTGAGCGCGGCACAAATGCTTGAACTGTTCTTGTTCCCGCCGGATATGCAGTGGACTCCTATTTCTAAGCTTTCGGGCGGTGAGCGCAGAAGATTGTACCTTCTCCGCATATTAATGGAGTCACCTAACGTACTCCTGTTGGATGAGCCGACGAACGATTTAGATATTCAAACATTAACCGTACTTGAGGAATTTCTAGAACATTTTCCGGGTGTTGTCATCGCAGTATCCCATGACCGCTTCTTCCTCGATCGTGTCGCGGAGACCATTCTCTCCTTTGAAGGATCCGGGAACATCGATCATCACGTCGGAAACTATACCGATTATATGGAACTTCGGGCACTCCGCGCGAAGCTGTCCCCGGATCAAGCAGTGGGTGCCGTGGTTACGAAGCCGGAAGCAGCACCTGCGGCTCGCAAGAAAGAAAATCGTCCTCTTAAATTCACCTATAAAGAGCAGCAGGAATACGATCAAATCGAGGATCGTATCGCGGAAGCAGAACAGGCATTAGAGGAAGTCGGGCAGGAAATAAGTGAAGCTGGTTCCGATTATGAACGTCTGCAGCAGCTGACCGCGCAGCAGCGGGAGCTGGAACAGCAGCTGGAGCATCTTATGGATCGATGGACATATCTAAGTGAGTTAGCCGAAAAAATTGAACAATCGAAAAAAACTCAATAGAAAAAAACAAACAGGTTTCCGGTCTTGTCCGGAAACCTGTTTTTATCAAATGTAGCCTGCCCACTCGACGTGAACAGCCTCTTCCTCGGATTCCTCTCGTTCATGGTCGAGATCATCCATTTCTTCAAGCTCAATGGCATCTCCGTAATTCTCATCGTATCGCATGACGCTAACTGGCTCCTTTCTTTCATGATTGAAATGATCGATTATAGGATGCCAAGAATGTGGAGATAATAACCATACGAACATCTATTCGCTTCGTTCTAAGCTTGTTCTAAAACCTGTATACAACGCTCCCACTTCGCACCTTCAACTTGCGGGCCGTGCAGCGAATTCAGCGTGCTTTCGAAAATGCCCTGCAGCAGTACATCGTGATCATCTACACCATCTAAATATCTGCCGAGAAAATGGACAAACACGTCGAGACGCCGCAGTTTCATAAGTATGGGTACTGCTTCAAGCTCAAGCTTGCTCAATCTTTTCTTCTCTGCAAACCCCTGGGTAAAACAGTGTACCATATCCCAAAAGACGGTCTGATTCAATTCTTTAGCCGTGAGCTCCGAAAGAGCTACCGCAAGCTCCATCACACGAACATCCCGAGTAGCAAATTCAAAATCAAGTACGGCATCCAAGTTAACCCCATCACTTGTAAGCACATTGGAGGCGTTCAAATCGCCGTGAATCATATGGTGCGGCAAGGCTCGCATCCTCGGCAGCCACTGCGCGAGCACTTCCAGCTGCTCCTTCACCCGTTTCAAGCCGGACTGATATACATGAAATACCGCACCCGGAGCCTCGCAAAATGCTGCGATCTTCTCAGGCGGGCAGCTGGGATGTGCTTTATCCAATTCATAATACGGCGGATAAATGACCGGTTTGTCCAATCTCATCGATTCGAAGGCATCTATGAGCTCGCCTGTCACTCGCCCAAATGAGATCACCGTATCCTCCCGATCAAACACAGGATTGTCTCCCGGAATAAACTCACACCATGAAGCGATTTGATCCGAATCTTGAACATACATGATCGTGCTTCCGTTCACCTCATAAGGTTTCGGCACCCGAAAAGGCAGGTCCATCCTTGAAAGCTGCTTTAAAATCTCATGCTCCACTTCTACCTTATCTCGATCTCGATGCGTCTCATAGATTCGCAGCACATATTTCCCGCGAGAGGTCTCGACATACCGCGTTGTATTGTTCATACCGCTCTTGCCCGCCTTCATTGTCCACCGCTCTCCCGGAAAAGCTTGTTCACATAAGGTATAGATGAATGATTCATCCGCTTTGTTCATTTTTTCTCCCCCCTTTCATCTCACGTATTGTCAAAACTTCTATAAGAAATAGGTTATAAAATATCTCCATAGAGGGCTTTATAGGCAAAAAAATTGCCACCCCCTAAATTCTTTGGATAATTGAGGTTACCACACACCCAACAACCAAG
>NZ_JBHSQV010000167.1:0-47490 GCF_042658665.1 Marinicrinis lubricantis | reverse complement strand
GGTAAATCACTGCCATTTTCAACTGGGTTAGTTTCGTGATGCCTTTTTTCCTGACTCGTAGGAGGTTATCCTCAAAACTTTTTCCAATTTACACGAATCAGGGACTTGACATCATACCGCTGGACTTTATATTTGCATGCACATGCATACATTATAAGATTTGCAATTATACTTGTCAAATGCTCACTATGTTTCAACTAAGACGGGATTCGATTGTGCAGGAGTAGCTATCTGACCTCTTGTGATTGATGATTCAACTAACGGGATACGATAGTGCAATCACCACCCGTATAAGAGGCGGTTTCTTTTGCTCGAAAATCAGCATTAAACAATAACAGATCCTAAATAATAATAGAAGACACCTTGGAGTGATTTCATCACTCCAAGGTGTCTTCATTTTACGCAATGTGGGCAAAATGTGGGCAATCAGTGTTGCCCCGAGGAGGAACCCTTGCTACGCAAGGGCTCAGCCCTCAGTTTACATCATGCCGCCCATACCGCCCATGCCGCCCATGTCAGGCATCGCTGCGCCGCCTTTGTTTTCTTCTGGCTTGTCGGCAACGACTGCTTCCGTTGTTAAGAACATCGAAGCGACGGAAGCGGAGTTTTGCAGTGCGGAACGAGTTACTTTCGCAGGGTCCACGATACCTGTTGCGATCATGTCTACCCACTCGCCCGTTGCTGCATTGTAACCTGTACCAGCTTTTTCTGTTTTCAGACGCTCTACGATAACGGATCCTTCAACGCCTGCGTTGAAAGCAATCGTGCGAACTGGTGCTTCCAGAGCTTTCAGGATAATGTTCACGCCTGTTTTCTCGTCGCCTTCAGCGGAGACGGAAGCTACCGCGTTGTATACGTTCATCAGCGCCGTACCACCGCCGGCTACAATACCTTCTTCTACAGCTGCGCGTGTGGAGTTGAGCGCATCCTCAATGCGAAGCTTGCGTTCTTTCAATTCGGTTTCAGTCGCAGCACCTACACGAATAACCGCTACGCCGCCGGACAATTTAGCCAGACGCTCTTGCAGCTTTTCTTTGTCGAATTCGGAAGTGGTTTCTTCCAATTGTGTACGGATTTGAGTGACGCGAGCGGAAATATCTTGAGGATCTCCGGAACCGTCAACGATAATCGTATTTTCTTTCGTAATACGAACTTGACGAGCGTTACCCAATTGCTCTACTGTCGTAGATTTCAATTCCAATCCTAACTCTTCGGTGATCACTTGACCGCCAGTTAAAGCGGCAATGTCGCCAAGCATTGCTTTTCTGCGATCGCCAAAACCAGGAGCTTTAACAGCTACGCAGTTGAACGTACCGCGAAGTTTATTCAGCACGAGTGTTGGCAATGCTTCA
Source organism: Marinicrinis lubricantis (assembly GCF_042658665.1). Lineage (NCBI taxonomy): Bacteria > Bacillati > Bacillota > Bacilli > Caryophanales > Paenibacillaceae > Marinicrinis > Marinicrinis lubricantis. Next base: position 46,138 of record NZ_JBHSQV010000167.1, on the reverse strand, counting down.
CCATCCACATCTTCAGCGATGATCAGAAGCGCTCTACCTTGTTGAACGACTTTCTCCAATACAGGAAGAATGTCTTGGATGCTGGAAATCTTCTTATCCGTAATCAGGATATATGGATTTTCCAATACAGCTTCCATCTTATCGGAATCTGTCACCATGTAAGGAGAGATATATCCGCGATCGAACTGCATTCCTTCAACGACTTCAAGCTCCGTAACGAAGCCTTTGGATTCTTCTACCGTGATGACACCGTCGTTGCCAACCTTCTCCATGGCTTCTGCGATCAGCTCGCCAACTTCCTCATCCGCAGCAGAGATTGCAGCAACTTGAGCGATGCTTTGCTTGCCTTCGATCGGCTTGGCGATTTTTTGCAGCTCTTCTACAGCAGCTCTTACCGCTTTTTCAATCCCTTTGCGGATTACCATTGGATTCGCGCCAGCCGTTACGTTTTTCAAGCCTTCACGAATCATCGCTTGAGCTAATACGGTAGCCGTTGTTGTTCCGTCCCCAGCTACATCGTTCGTTTTCGTCGCTACTTCTTTAACAAGCTGTGCACCCATGTTTTCGAATGCATCTTCCAGCTCGATTTCCTTCGCGATCGTTACACCGTCATTCGTGATCAGCGGGCTGCCGAATTTCTTTTCCAGCACCACGTTGCGTCCTTTAGGACCCAGTGTTACTTTAACGGCATCTGCCAAAGCATCTACACCGCGCAGCATAGATCTACGAGCTTCTTCACTAAACTTAATTACTTTTGCCATGAATTTGAACCTCCCTGTATATTTAACGTTACGAATTCAATTCACTTGGTTGAAGCGTCTTTTCTTACGCAAGTACTGCTAGAATATCACTTTCGCGCATGATCAAAAGCTCTTTGCCTTCGTATTTCACTTCAGTTCCGGCATACTTAGAGAAAATCACGCGGTCTCCTTCTTTCACTTCAAGAGCAATACGTTCTCCGTCTTTCAGAGTACCGCTCCCTACGGCAACTACTTTCCCTTCTTGAGGTTTTTCTTTTGCCGTATCTGGAAGTACGATTCCGCTTGCGGTCGTTTCCTCCTTAGCAATAGGCTCGATGACTACGCGATCGCCCAAAGGTTTGATCATTGAAAATGCGCCTCCTTAGTGGATTTGTTATTATTATAGGTTGTAGGTAAATATGTGTTGTTAGCACTATCATCACTTGAGTGCTAACAACAATTATTATATTACTGATTTTACAAGTAGAATGCAAGAGGTTCACTCGCATTTTGGACAATTTTTTATACATTTTTTTCTTCTTTTTTTGCACGCCTCCATCATTGTATCCACCCGCAGCGCAAACCATTCATTGAATTAAAAAAAACCCCCTCCCTTATGCCGCAATCATGACATCTGAGAAAGAGCCTATTCAACTTATTCAGCCAGCTCCCGCTGGGCATCCATCGCAAGCTGCTTCCGGTACAGCCTCGCGGACAGCCAGATGCTTAATTCATACAGCAGAATCAGCGGGACGGCAACCGATAATGCAGAAATAAAATCAGGCGGCGTAATCACGGTGCCTAAAATCACCATGAGCAAATAAGCGATTCTGCGAAATTTTCTAAGCACGAACGGATTTAATATGCGAATCTTCGTCAAAAACAAAATCACAATCGGAAGCTCGAACACGATGGTAATCGGAATTAATATGTTGAACATAAATGAAAAATACTGCGATATCCCATACGTCTCCGTCAGCCCCATACTCTCCGTAATAGACGAAGAGAAATAAAAGGCCATCGGAAAAACAATGAAATACCCAAAAGCTATGCCAAGCAAACAAAGAACGACAGCTGCCGGAATATAGCCTACGGTCGCCTTCCGTTCATGAGGTTCCAATCCTGGTTTGGCAAACCCCCAAAGCTGATATAATGCGAAAGGAAGCGTGATCAGCAGCGCAAACAAAAAAGAAACGTTCATATAGATACGCAGCGAATCCCAGGGAGAGAATACGTTCCACTCAATCTTAGACGCCGGCTCAACACTTTTCAAATAGGTGATGATCGGATTTGCCAACAGCAGACCCGCAACCATCGTAATGACTAACACGATCACGATGCGTACGATTCTCTTCCTCAATTCGGTCAAATGCTCCACAAACGACATACCTTGCGGATGTTCCATACTTTCAACACCAACCTGACGAAAAATCGACTCCCTTATTCAGGGAGTCTTCTAGATTCTTGTTTGGATTCCATTTGCCCAGCCGGCTGAGCTTCCTGAACTTGTGCCTGCTGCGGCTTCACCTTAGCTGCATCATCGTCATCTTCAAATACGTCTTTTGCGCCTTTTTTGAATTCTTTGATTGTCTTTCCGAATGCTTTTCCCAGTTCGGGTAATTTATTCGGTCCGAACAGCAAGAGCGCCACAATCAAAATCAATATTAATCCAGGTACGCCAATACTGCCTAATCCCATACGTCTTCTTTCCTTTCTGATTATATATTTTATGTGTGATTTTCAGGTTAAGCCGAGTACTCCTGTCCTCTGCTGCTAATCGCCGACATCGCAAGCGGCAGCTGCGGCAGTATAACATTTAAGCTTTCGTGCACGGATTTGGGGCTTCCCGGTAAATTAATTATCAATGTTTTCCCCCGAATCCCCGATATCCCTCGATTAAACATCGGATGAAAGCTGGATTGGTCCGTCCGAGCCCGAATCAATTCGGAAAAGCCTGGGGCCAACCGATCCACCACCTTGGCTGTCGCTTCAGGCGTCACTTCCCTTGGGGTCAATCCAATGCCACCGGATGTCAAGATGAGGTCGGCTTTATAATAATCGCTCATCTCAATCAGCGCTGCCATAATTTCATCCATCGCCTGCGGCACCACTCTGTAATCTACAACTTCCCCGCTCATCTCTTCTTCTATCAATTCGCGAATGACTTGAGCGCTGGTGTCTTCCGCTTCTCCTTTAGAAACAAAATCACTAATACTCAGTATGGCCACATTCCACATCATTCGCACTCCTCCATCTCTACAATTTTGGGCTTGGTTTCAGCAGGATGCAAGACATCGGAAATATTCTTTTAAAATGCTTCTCTCACAACTGGCTTGGTTTTATTTTTTCTTCAGCTGGACACGGCTGCTTTTTGTTATGACAGCTTTATATATTGTACTTGATTTTGTCAAGCGATACTACATGATCTCGCACGTGATCCAACAATATTGTGAATTTTTCGCATACTGAAAGACTTGCCAGTCATGCGGCGACAGCAGACCCCTAAAACAATTGGCCCAGCTCCGTCCACAAATGTGATACACGCGTATCATGCTTTTCCGAAGGTACTTCATCAACAATCTGACACCTGAAAGCAGCCGCGACAGAAATCGCATTCGGTTTCTTTCCCCGTTCCTTACAATAAGACACATACTTGTCCCACCAGCGATCGTAGAAGCCTTTTCCATAACCTAATCTTCTGCCGGCATGGTCAAAGCCTAACCCGGGAAACAATATGAGGTTCAGCCGGTCAAGACTTGTCCACTCTGCAAGATTTGGAGAAGGCTCCCGAAGCCCCCAAGGGCCGGGTACGAGCTGATTTTCACTGGATACCGCATGCAGCATCATTTCCAAAGTCTGTGGCTCTGTTCTCGGAAGCAGGACGATGTGGTTCCTGCTCCATGCCCATTCCATATATGGAATCAAGTTTACCTCTTGCCGGTACGGCCAATACATAAAAAGATGCAATCCCGATTCCCCGAGCTGTGAAGTAAACTCGATCAAATGTCTGCAAATTTCCCGGGAAAAACGCTCTCTTCGAGAATTGTCTAATTGGCCGATTGTCTCCTGCAGCTGTTTTCTTAATTGATTTTTTCTCACAGCGATCTGTTCGTTCATGGTTCTATTCTAACACAAATAGAACCGAAACGAATATAACCTCGCTCACTTGCTCACGGGGTGGGAAGCGGTCACCACGCGCTTGGGAATGATGAGTTCAGCGACGACCGGATTATGATCCGATGAATACGTAGGCAGTGTGAACGCGTCCCTTGTCCAAAAATGCCCTTTTAATAAAATATGGTCGATTTCCAAGCCGCTGAGTACTGTAGCCGCCAAGCCCTGCGGCTGCACCTTCTCCCAGTCCCTCAGAAGCTCCTCCATCAGCGGATGATCGCCCAGCATATTGAAATCCCCAAGCAATATCGTCGGCATAGTACGCTCTTTCGGTTCCACCGTCTTGAGAATTTGCAAAAGCAGCGGCATTTGCTTTCTTCGATCGGCCTCTGAAACACCCAAATGTGTATTCCAGACGTCCAGCAGCTCATCACCATAACGTATTTGAACTCTCAATAGCGTTCGATTTTCTCTTTTGCCGGGTAGTTCATATTGGTCTGCGGCTTCAATCGGATATTTGCTAAGCACTGCATTGCCATATTGGATGATTCCAAACTTTAGTGCCGGTGCATAAGCCCAGGCCATGCCAAGTTCGGCACCAAGCGCTTCGATTTGATCCTTAAAGCCGCTCCGGATATTGTAACGATCCACCTCCTGCAGCCCAATAATATCTGCTCCTTCTTCGCGAAGCTCCTCCGCAATCCGCCTGATATCGACTTGATCGTCTAGCCCGCGCCCATGGTGAATGTTATAGGTTACAACCTTCAGTGATTGTTCTCCCCATGCTGCCATGACATCCATCACGGCATTCGCCTCCCCTATTGGAATGGTGCTGTCGATTTCCATCTTAAAGTCCACCATGCTTGAAACCAGCATGGTCAGCAATGCAATATGTACAAGAGGATTTTTCAATAAACTCCTCCCATTGAAATATAAGCGATGAGGCTTGCTCCTAGCGATCGAATAGCTTTCCGTTCCTATTGCCAACAGATTTGCCTTCTTTTGATTTGGCGTAATTTCTTGATCAGGCCTATCATTTGAGGTTATTAAGGAGGTTAACCTTTTCATTTTGTTAAACCCAACAAGCCGTCCCATCAATGCAGTCCTCCTCTACCCGAAAAGCACTTGACTATGCAGCTTAAGGATCTGCCGCAGCTTTATTTCCATTATACAATGGAATCGTTTTCAGATTGGACCTATAAATTCTTCCAATCATGCTGACAGGTCCTGCTTTTCTTTACCCGCGCCTTCCGTTAAACTTAATGTTGAACTGGCTGGACAGGAGGAACAATCATGCTGCTTCAAGCAACAGGAATTCATAAAAGCTATGGAACCGAACCGATTCTAACCAATATATATTTTCAGATTCAGGAAAAAGAACGCATCGGGCTCGTCGGCGTCAACGGTGCCGGCAAATCGACTCTCATGAAAATTTTAGCCGGCGTCTTAACACCTGACAGCGGGGAAATTCATAAACCGAAAGATATGGTTCTCGGCTACTTAGCTCAAAACTCGGGGCTGGAAACACAACGCAGCATCTGGGACGAGATGATGGAGGTTTTTCGCCGTCTGCTTGACGTTGAGCAATCGATGAGAGCACTGGAACAGAAAATATCCGAAAAAGCAGCGGCTGGAGAACAGGACCAATACGAAGCGCTGCTGCAAAAATATGATGAAAAAGCGGAATATTTCAGACTGCATCACGGATATGAAATTGAAGCCAAAGTACGCGGATTACTGCATGGCATGGGTTTCGGCGATATCCCATTCGACACGCCGATTCATTATTTGAGCGGCGGCCAGAAGACCCGCCTCGCTTTATGTAAATTGCTGCTGCAGGAGCCGGACCTGTTGATGCTCGACGAACCTACCAACTATTTGGATATCGACACGCTGACTTGGCTTGAGGATTATTTACGACATTATTCAGGGGCTATTCTTGTCGTTTCTCATGACCGTTATTTCCTCGATGCTTTGGTCGACACCATCTACGAAATTGAAAGACACCAAGCGAAAAGATATACCGGCAATTATTCGAAATACTTAGAGCTTAAACAGGCTGATTACGAGACTGCCCTGAAGCAGTACGAACAGCAGCAGGGGGAGATTGCCAAGCTGGAAGATTTCGTTCGCAAAAATTTGGCACGAGCATCCACCACCAAAAGAGCCCAAAGCCGCAGAAAGGCTCTCGAGCGAATGGAGCGGTTGGATCGGCCGGGAGGCGAGCTGAAAAAAGCACATTTTACTTTCGAAATCGAGAAGATGACGGGACAGGAAGTCCTTAAAGTCGATCAGCTCGGATTCGGCTACACCGAAGGTACATTGTTGTTCGACAACGTTACTTTCGCACTCAATCGCGGCGAGATGGTTGCGTTGGTCGGACCTAACGGTACAGGCAAATCGACACTGCTCCATATTTTAACCGGACAATATGTACCAACGCACGGAAATGTTCATTGGGGATCGAACGTCAAGTTAGGCTATTACGATCAGGAACAGGAAGACTTAAACCTGCAAAATACGATTCTGGAGGAACTATGGAGCACGTATCCACACTTGGACGAGCTGACAATTCGAACTGTGCTTGGAAATTTCCTCTTCAGTGGAGACGATGTCCTTAAAAGAATTAAGGATTTAAGCGGCGGCGAGAAAGCAAGAGTCTGTTTGGCAAAACTCATGCTTCTCAGAGCCAACGTATTAATTCTCGATGAGCCGACCAACCATCTTGATTTGTTCAGCAAAGAAATATTAGAATCCGCTCTAATGGATTACGAAGGGACGGTATTGTTTATCTCTCATGACCGCTATTTTTTGAATAAAATGGCGGAAAGAGTTGTCGAACTTTCCTCAGACGGCATACAACATTTCCTGGGAAATTATGACGACTACATGGAAAAGAAACGCGAACTGTCGGAACTTGAACAGCCAGCAACCGACAATCCGCCTCATTCCGCAGACCGAACGCAGGAGACAACAAATTATGAGCAATCCAAACAGCAAAAGAAGGAAGAGCGAATCCGCCAAAGAAAAATTGAAAAGCTCGAAGAGGATATAAGCGAACTGGAGGGCATCATCGCAAATATAGAAAACACTTTATCTGACCCGGATCTGGCGGCCGATTATATCAAGCTGCAGGAAACGAATGATCAGCTGGAAACGCATAAAAAGCAGCTTGAGAAGCTCTATGAACAATGGGAGGCACTGTCCTCGTAAAATTTCAGCATCAGCATCGGAACGGCTGCGAAAACAATCATTGTCGCTGCTGCTACAATGCCGGAATCGTTCACAAGCAGCGCGATGACCGAGCCAATCGCAGTTGCTGTAAATCCTCCCATCAAGTAAGGATACCGGTGCTGCCATTGTTTCAGTTTCCCTTTCGGCCGCAGCAGCAGCAATGGAACAATCAACACGCTTGCAACAAGTACCTTGCTCCAGGATGACACCCCTAATAAGTGGAGATTCATTTGGATTTTACGCAGGATCAGTTTGGAAATATAACCGATATTCCCTGACTCGATCTGCGTCATCGCTTTTCCAATATGACTTTGCTCCGATATGGATAAAAGCTGATTGGCTAACCACAGCAGAATCAATGCCGCGGCTGCTCCCGCAGATAACCAGAGCGCCAGTGATCTCCACCTCATCATGCCCGGCTGCGGCCGAGCCATTCGCTGCCAAGCGACAATAAAGGTGACTGCGGCAGTGATCGCTCCACCGGCATTCGTCCCGAAATTCGGCAGCACTAAGTATATTAAGAGGATGACATAGATTGCGGCAGTCAGAATGGCAATACTTTTCCCCTTTTTATGTTTTTCTGTCATAAATTGAAGAAGCGCTGTCGTACATAAAACGGCCGAGCCGATCAGCACCCCCATATATTCATTGCCAATTCCGTAATACCGGGCACCAATCATCGCATCGTATCCTAGTACCGAATGCTGGATCGCATGCGCCCCTGTAAAACCATCAAATAATAGGAAGAAGAGGGTTGTACCGGATACTCCTGCCAGCCCGATATAAAAAGGAGCACTCGTCCATAAGGCAGCACTGAGCAGCGTCATCGCAATGAGTAGAATGCCCATCACATCTTCTCCTTGCTTATAAAACCATCCTTCCCACAGCATACAAACCGGTGCCGTCAGCAAGCTGTAAAGAAAGAACATCTTCCATTTTCGATAAGCGGTCCTCTTGTTCAAGATGAGAACGAAAGCGATCAGCATCACCGTTACTTCATAGGTAACGAACGGATAAAGCTGTTTCGGTCTCATTCGGTAAACATCGGCCGCTCCTTTGATCTCTTCAGATAGCTGCCTAAAATGGCCGTTTTCCGGCACGACTGCAGCTGGTGTCCCAATCCATCGATTATTGTCGTCAATATTTAATGCCATTAACAATGTCGGAGCGATGTCATAGTTTGATATCATGCCGTCTCTTCGTGTCGTTTCAGAGGTTAGCAGACCGGGTTGTATACTTTTACCATACAAAGCAAGCGGGACAAGTAAATATTTTTGCCTGATCGCTGTACTGTGCGGCAAGGGTGAAATCAGCCATAACTGATCCTCTGACTCCATACGAAGCATCAGCTCCGCGATGAATTCATCGATTTCCTTCATAATCTGATGCTTTACGATAGAAAACTGCTCTTCGTCATATTGCGACTTCCACGCGTATAGACGATCTAAATCTCCCAACTCGATCATCACCACTTGTGATCGATTGCTTGCACCCTCCATGACTTCTTGATCGATCATATTCCATATCGTTTCAATATTCGTCTGCAGCCCAAACGGCCTGCTCACATTCGTTTTCAAGGTTTCCGTACCGATATTGCCGCCATCTACTTCTCCCCGGTCATTCATCACCATCATCGGAGCTTGCCGTAAGGCCAAACCTTCATTGGCTGCAAGGCCCTGATCTCGATTCCCGTAAACATACACATCCACTCCATTTGCGGCAAGCACATTACCTAACAAACCGGGCCTGCCTTCGTACAAGGAAGCCCGATTGGAGGAAAGGAGTGCAGGGAGCGATGGTAAAATCATCTTCCCTCTCGGTATCGAACCCGTCATCATTTCATAATAGCTGCTCGCTGTAAATCCATAATCCATAGGTTCGTCCTGCATATAGAAGGAAAAAGTGGAGCGAGCGATTACCGAATGGCCCGCTCCCATTGTCAAATAACTGTCTTCCACGCCCCGTTCCGGTGTGCGTACGTTTACTCCCCCAATCGCACCAGACGTGAACAGCTGCTCTAGATGTGGATAAGATCTCAGACGGTCCGGGTGTATCTCCAAAAAGGACAATCCAGGCACAGAAACGATCCAGATGGTCTTCTTCCCCATGGATATACCTGAACCCGTATTGTGGATAACTTCTTCAGCCATAGCTTGGTATGGAATCGTGAGTGTGAATAGAATGTAAAGAATCCAAACGATGAAAACCTTGATTCGGATAAACGCTTTGATATCGATCACTTCCCCAACGTACATTTCGCGTCTTATCCATCCTTTCCAGTTCCATCGATCAGCATACTTCCGTCGAGTCCATCGAGTTTAGATCATGCCTTCAATTAAATCATAGAAAATCGATTTATCCAGAAAGTTATTCACACTATCCACAATATCCACAATCGGACATAAAAAGTTATTCGATAGTTATTCAATTGTTTTACACAGGTAGAGGCATGTATGGGCGCGGATCTAAGTTAGTTATTCACAGTACTCACATATCCTGTGGATATCTTTTATTCACAGCATATTCTGAAATATGTGGATAACGAGTCAAGTTATACACAAAACAGTAATCTATATCCTTGCATAAATTCCTCATTCCGCTCAACATAAAATAACGCTTGGGAAACGAACTGCACCCCCAATAGTTAGACACAAACTAACCGTTGGGGGTGCAGTTTTAAGAATACGACATTATCTATTACAAAGGTGACATAAGCCGTTTAGCGTGCTCCCCATTTCTCTAAAGAAAGGAGCGGCTCTGCCTTCAAGTCCAATGAGCTGAACTGCTGCTTTTCCCATTTTAGAAACGCTGCAGCTCCGATCATGGCTGCATTGTCGGTGCATAGAGACATCGATGGATAGAGCAAAGGAATCCCCTGCTCCTCACACTTTGCAGACAGCTGCTGACGAAGTCCACGATTCGCGGCTACGCCTCCAGCCAGCAGCAGCTGCTTTGCACCATACTGCCGTACAGCCTTAAGTGCCTTCTCGCTAAGTACATCAATCACCGAATCCTGAAATCCATGCGCAAGATGCGCCGGATTCAAATCGGTTCCTTTCATTTTCGCTTGATTGAGCACCGACAACACGGCGGATTTAAGCCCGCTAAAGCTGAAATCGTACGAGTCCGGCTCAAGCCACGCTCTTGGAAGATGAATCGTTCCGTCCGCATCACCAGCCATACGGTCGATATGCGGGCCGCCTGGATAAGGAAGGCTCAGCGCCCTCGCGACCTTATCATAGGCTTCTCCCACCGCGTCATCCCGTGTTTGGCCGATAATTTCAAACGAACCCCGTTCCTTCATATAAACGAGCTCCGTATGGCCGCCAGAGACAACGAGGGCAATGAGCGGATATTGTAACGTATGCTCCAGCTCATTCGCATAAATATGTCCGGCAATATGATGGACACCGATAAAAGGAAGCTCGGCTGCACAAGCAAGCCCCTTCGCTGCAACGAGACCCACGAGCAGGGATCCGACAAGCCCCGGACCCTGCGTTACTGCAACGGCAGACAAGTCCTGCAGCGATACATTCGCCTTCTCCAGCGCCTGCTCCACAATATAGGTGATACTTTCCACATGCTTGCGAGAAGCAATTTCTGGTACGACCCCGCCATATTGCTGATGTGTTTTGATTTGACTTGAAACGACGTTGGATAAAATGACTTTTCCGTCCGCGATGACCGCTGCTGCAGTTTCATCGCAGCTCGTTTCGATGGCCAATATATTCACTGAATTATTTTTCATTGGTTTTTCACGATCCCTGTATATTCAATTCCGCCCACATGATGAGAGCGTCCTCTTGATTGTCAGAATAATAGTTTTTACGAATGCCCGCTTCCCTGAAACCTAATTTCCGATATAGATTTTGCGCCACTTCATTCGACACTCGGACTTCGAGCGTCATTCGTACGGAACCCAAAGCTACAGCGGATTGTTGAAGCTTGCGGAGCAGCAATTCACCACAGCCTTTTCCGCGGTACTTGCCGCGAACGGCGATATTGGTGACATGAGCTTCATCCATAATGATCCACATTCCGCCATAGCCTGCGATAGCTCCGTTCACTTCTAAAATATAATAATGGGCGAAATGATTTTGAATTAATTCATGATGAAATGCTTCCGCGCTCCAAGGTGCTGTAAAACACTCCTGTTCTATTTCACAGATGACGGGGATATCTTCCAGCTTCATTTTACGAATCCCAACCTGTTGTTCCTCCGGCATAGCAGCTAACATATTAGGAATCCTCCTGAGCTTTTTTAGCCAGCAGCTTTTGTTCCGCCTCCGCTAATTGGGTATAATTCGGTACAAAGGAATGAACTTCTCCCGTCTTCCCCTGACTCCATACTTTCGATGCTAAAAGGCCGACGTAATAGGCGTCCATATGACTTTCCTCTACCCATACTTGAGTTCCGGCTGTGATCCTGCTTTGAAACTGCTGAATCAAATCTATAAACAGCTTCGTTTCACCGACGAACCTGATCCATGCAGGCTTCCGATCCTCTTGTTCCAAGCGCTCCTGAAGATAATCCAGCCAATCGTTCACGGGCCGAATTCCATCCGTCTCGCTGCCTTCTGGGACCGCCGCTTCATAGAGCGCGGTATAAGCTTGTCCGCGTCTACCGTCCATTAACGGAACAACCCAGCCTTTCTGCTCCTCCTTAAAAAAAGGAGCGGCCATCGCAGCTAAACTAGAGACCCCGATGACCGGAAGCTTCAATGCCCAAGCCATCGTCTTGGCTACGGTTGCACCGATCCGAATGCCCGTGTAGGACCCGGGACCGCTGCCCACCGCTACGGCATTCAACTGCTTCATCGACCATCCCGTATCCGTTAGCAGCTGCTGAATCGTCGGAACTAACTGTATGGAATGATTTCGAATCGCTTGGATTTGGACCGATGCTGCTGCTTGGTCTCCTTCCAGCAAGCAAACCGTCATCGTTCCGGTCGACGTATCCATTGCAAGAATTTTCGAATCTGATACGTTACTCATAACTTCCATCCTTCCAAATCCTCTAGTTGCGCGCAGACTTCCTCATAACGTTTACCCACCGGTTCCATGCGAAACTGCCTTTGGTCGCCTTCACCATGTTCAATCGTAATATGCAGCCGTTCCTCAGGAAGCAGCTCCTCAATCAGCTTTGCCCATTCCACGAGCGTAATGCCTTCACCATAAAAATATTCATCCAACCCGAGATCCTCCGCTTCGGCTGGGGAAATCCGATATACGTCCATATGAAAGAACGGACGAGTTCTTCCTTCGTACTCCTTAATAATCGTAAAAGTAGGACTATTGATAATTCCCTCAACTCCCATAGCTTTGCCGAAGGCTTTGGAGAATGTCGTTTTGCCGGCTCCCAAGTCTCCGTCTAAAGCCACCACAGAACCGGATGGCAGCCGCTCGGCAAGTGCCCGTGCTAAATGTTCCGTATCGTCCTGATTCCTCGCCATAAATTCATATCGGCTCATGGTCATTCCCCATTCCTCACATTGCTTTGCATTGTTACTTATTATATCCATCGTCAGGAATGCAAGCAACATGAAGGACTCAAAAATAATACCCTTGAGAAAGAACAGATTTTCGTTCTCCCCAAGGGCTTCCATTCGATTAATGGACTTCCTTTAACTGCGATGCAGGAACGACCTGCGAATGTTCCGGGCTGTCCGTTCTATGTACTGTAGCTTCACCCGTCTCCAAATCCACACTGTCTATCCATACGGATTGGCCTTCTAATTGAACCCCTATATTGTCGGGACTCTGCAAAATTTGGACTGCTCTTTCTGCCTGCACCAGCAAATCATCCTTTCATTACAAACTTATTGTTCATCTTTGGGAACCCAATGGGAACGATTGATTTGCTCCAAGATGGATTCCGGTCCATCCATCGTATCCGTTGTCGTATTTTCGATTAAACCGTTATCCATCGTCACGTTTCCTCCGCCTAATCCTTCGTTCACCATACGGTCAATATCCATAAACTCGTCTTCTCTGCCTTGATTTAAGCCGTCTGACATGACTGCTCTCCTCCTTTCTAAATCCAATCAGTTATGCTTGCGACTGATGTAGTTTCCCTCCTTTGTCCTAGTTTTAATCTTGAATCTATAGTCAAATCATGTCGAAATCGCTTAAATTTATATTTATCACTTCCATATACCTATGTTATAATAGAAAAAAATCACGCCATTCTGCCTATATATCATAACTTTTTTTTCATACATATCAGATCATAACATTGATCCAGGAACAAATAGGTGGTTGGTCCGTGACCCGGGAGTGATAAGCTTGCAACAAGCCCAGCATATTAATCCTTTCCTGCAATCCGCTACACAAGTACTCGAGCAAATGGTAGCGGTTCGTCCAATGAGAGGAGAACTCACGATCAAAAATATCGAATTCAGCGGTGAATATGTCTGGCTAAAAATCAGCATTTTCGGCCAATTGAAAGGCGATATTGTGTTTGGCTTCCCAGAGCAAGTTGCACTCAAGATCGTGTCCGGCATGATGGGCGGTTATGCGATTACGGAATTTGACGAGATGAGTCAGAGCGCTATCGCAGAATTAGGCAATATGATCAGCGGCAATGCCAGCAGCTTGCTGTACAACGAAGGTATCCAAATCGATATTACGCCCCCTAAGATTGTTCAGGATCAGGATCGTGGTGACTTGTCTGCACAAAACGCGCTGGCGATACCACTTACCTTAGAGGGAATTGGTGAATTCGAGATCTTCGTCATTATTTTGAATTAAACATCGTTTCAGTATGAAACACAAAAGCCTTTCGCGCCTAATGCGAAAGGCTTTTTTACGATCATGTTCTGAAAGAGAATGCACGAGGACAGGGTTATCGGTGCCCTGATTAGTGAATACTAACCTTAATATGTATTCTGAGGAGGAATGGCCGATGCACACCCTTTGGAAGGGAGCGATCAGCTTCGGATTAGTTAATGTCCCCATTCGGATGTTCGCTGCGACGGAGGATAAAGATATTTCCATGCGATATATTCATACCAAATGCGGTACACCGATCTCATATGTAAGACAGTGTCTGCATTGCGAGAGCGATGTAGAGTGGGAAGAGATTGCTCGTGGATATGAATATGAGAAAGGCAGCTTCGTTTTATTTGACAAAGAGGAATTGGACACGCTCGGAGGAGAAAAAACGAAAGAAATTAAAATTGTCGACTTTGTTGATCTTGAGGAAATCGATCCTATTTATTTTCAAAAAACATACTACCTTGCCCCAGGCGATACAGGAGCGAATGCTTACAGCCTGTTAATGGTGGCGATGAAGAACTCCGGTAAAATCGGCATCGCCAAAGTCACGATTCGTTCCAAGTCATCCCTTGCCGCGATTCGGGTATACAACGGCTGCTTATGTATGGAAACAATATTTTACCCGGATGAGGTTCGTGCCGTTCAGCAAGTGCCGAATTTGCCGGAAAATGTAAAGGTGAGCGAAAAAGAGCTTGAAATGGCTCAGATGCTGATCGACCAATTATCCGTACCATTCGACCCGACAAAATACACCGATGATTATCGTGAGAACCTGCTAGAGCTCATTCAGAAGAAAGTGGCAGGCGAAGAGGTCAAAGTTACACCTCAGCAGCCTACGGCCAATGTTATTGATCTGATGGCCGCACTGCAGGCCAGTCTAGAAGCGGTTAAGCCGAAGAACGAGAAGGAGAAGCCGGCGGCAAAAACGAAGACGACCAAAAAGAAAACAAAGGAAAAAGTCAAAGAAACCGTCTAACATCATGCTGAACGCATGAAAAAAAGGCTCACCGTTCGGCCGGTGAGCCTTCTTCTGTTAATGACCGGATACCGTGTACCCGACTTTATCGACTAGCATCTGACTTTCTTCATTGAGACCGAGTACTTCTACATGCTTGCCAGCCTGCTCATATTTAGCTTTCACTTTAGCCACACCAACGACCGCTGACTGATCCCATAAGTGTGAATGGCTAAAATCGATTCGAATCCGTTCGGGATCCTTGTCAACTTCAAATCCATTTACAAAATGGGACATGGTACCGAAGAACATTTGGCCCTTTACTTCATACGTTTTGATCCCGTTGCCTTCGGTTTTCGCCGTTAAAGAGATTCTCGCCATCTTCCAAGCGAAGATCACAGCGCTAAGCACGACACCCGCAAGCACGCCTTTGGACAAATCGTGTGTGGCAACGACGATTCCAACGGTTACGATCATGACGAGTGTGTCCGCACGTGGAACCCGAACGATCGATTTTAACGATCCCCAATCAAACGTACCGACAGATACCATGAACATTACCCCGACCAGTGCAGCCATTGGGATTTCCTTCACTATCGGACTTGCCGCTATGATCAAGAACAAAAGAAACGATCCCGCCACCAAGGTCGATAAGCGCGTTCTGGCACCAGAGCTGACGTTGATGACTGATTGACCAATCATCGCACATCCAGCCATGCCGCCGAAAAATCCGGTTACGAAATTGGCAATTCCTTGACCTTTGACTTCACGATTTTTATCGCTTTTCGTATCCGTCATTTCATCGACAATGGTTGCCGTCAATAATGATTCAAGCAAGCCAACGACGGCGAGTGACAACGAATACGGAAAAATAATTTTCAATGTTTCGAAGTTCAGAGGAATATCCGGCAAATGGAACACCGGCAATTCGCTAGCAATATTCCCCATGCTGCCCACGGTCATGACATCCCATCCGAGCAACCAAGTTAAGATATAAACCACAAAAATGGCTGCCAGCGCCGAAGGGATCGCCTTCGTCAGCCTAGGAAGGAAAATAATAATGAGCAGCGTAATCGCAACCAATACATACATCTGCCAGTTTTGCCCTTCAAAATGCGGGAGCTGGGCCGTAAAGATGAGAATCGCCAGCGCATTCACGAATCCTGTCATAACGGAATGCGGAACGAACGTAATCAACCGGCCCACTTTGAGAAAGCCTAGAATGACTTGAATGATCCCCGTCAAAATGGTTGCTGCGAACAAGTACTCCACACCATGATCCTTGACCAAGCTGACAACGACCAGCGCCATGGCCCCCGTCGCCGCCGAAATCATCGCCGGACGGCCTCCGGCAAAAGCAATAATAACAGCAATCCAAAACGAAGCATACAAACCGACCATTGGATCAACGCCGGCGATAATCGAGAAAGCAATCGCTTCGGGAATGAGAGCAAAAGCGACTGTTATGCCCGCCAAAAGATCCGCCCGCGTATTAGAAAACCAATTTTTTGTTAATGATAATGACAAACTATTTCCCCCTATTCACTATTTCTTTTTTTTGTTTAGCTGTTCTCTCTCATAACAGCTGGGTCCGTTTCACACATTTTGAGATTATACACGACGATGGAAGGTTTGGCGAACGATAAAAAGTGACCGAAATCCGGTTGTTTTGCAATTAGACCTTTTAAATTCTTTGAAATGCTGTACCATGTGAATTTTGAGTATAACAGTTTTTGGATTCTGTAAATTGTTGGAGCGAGAAAATGATCGACTTTAGTAGCGGAGGGATGAACAATAGAATTCAAACCAATCCTGCCTTTTGAACCGATCGTCACAGACGATATGCCGAGAGGAAGCACTTGGATCTCTCAAATCAAGTGGGATGGCGTCCGCATGCTGACGTATTATGACGGCAATGAAGTAAAGCTCATCAATCGGAGGCTGAATGAACGGACAAGCCAGTACCCTGAACTAACGAATATTTCCGCCTACTGCAGTGCTAAATCCGTCATTTTGGATGGAGAAATTATCGCACTTGATGAAGGAAGACCTTCGTTCTATCAGGTCATGCGCCGGGACGGCATCAAGAAGCAGCAAAATATCGAGCGGGCGGTTAAACAAATTCCGATTACGTATATGATCTTCGATATTCTCTATTGCGATGGAGATTGGGTGCTAGAGAAATCGCTCGAAATGCGACAGCATCTGCTGCGTAAAATCATTACGCCTTCCATGGCGGTACAGTTGGTTGACAACTACCCTGAATCCGAGAATCTGCTTGAGGTCATGAGGCAGCATCAGATGGAAGGAATCGTCTTAAAGGACTTGTCCAGCAGCTATTCCATTGGCGGCAAAGATCAGCGCTGGCAGAAGAAGAAAGTATTTAAAGATTTGAATGCTGCCGTCGGCGGCGTGACGTTTCGGGGAAAAACCGTCAATTCGCTGATCCTTGGCCTGTATGACGACGATGGGCGCTTTTGGTATATCGGACATGCTGGATCCGGCAAATTATCCGTACAAGATTGGCGTGAGGTTACGGCGGTCGTCCCGGCACTGCAGATGCAAAGCAGACCGTTCGAAAACCTGCCGGAACGTTGGAAGGGAGCCGTCTGGTTAAAGCCCGCACTCACGGTGAAGGTCCAGTATTTGGAATGGACCCCGCATCAAACTTTAAGACACCCCACCATTCAAGCCTTCGTCAGCTTTCCGCCGGACAGCTGTACTTTTCGGCTAGCTCGCGAAACTTGAATCCCACAACCCAAGACGGAAGCTGTCCGTAAGTGGAAATAACTGTGACACGACTTGCTGAGTAAATGCAGCCAAAATTCGGCTTATTGCGAAAGGATGGATGAAGATGCCCGTGAAAGAAAAGCTGACCGTACGGATCGGAGATACGGATATTCCCGTCACGAACCCGGATAAATACCTTTGGCCCGATGAAAACATCAGCAAGCTGGATTATGTGAAAAAGCTAGCGTTCCTTTCTCCATTTCTGCTGAAATATTGCGGAAATCGCTATCTGACCACCATCCGGTATCCGAACGGCATCACGGGCAAATCATTTTATCAAAAAAGCTGTCCTGAGCCAAAGCCAGATTATATTCAGACGGGCCAGCTGGAGTCCACGCACTATGTCATTCCAAAGTCTCCAGCGGATATATTATGGCTTGGAAATCTAGCTTGTTTGGAATTTCACCCCTCCCTGCATGTTGTAGACTCCATGCAGCCCGCAGAGTGGATCATTGACATGGACCCGACAAGTCCTGACGGTCCCGACATGGCCGAGGCTGCTTGTCTCGTCGGAGAACTCTTGACACAGCTGCAGATCCATTCCATCCCGAAAACATCCGGAGCGACAGGCATTCAGATCTACATTCCTATCGAACAGGGCCCCTCTTTCGAACAGTTAAGGGTATTAGGTCAATTCATTGCTGAATTTATGGTCACCAAACACCCCAGGATATTCACAATTGAACGAATGACGAAAGATCGAGGAGATAAAATTTACTTGGATTACCTCCAGCACTGGTACGGTAAAACATTAGCCTCCCCCTATACACCGAGAGCCAAGCCGGGTGCACCGGTTTCAACTCCGCTTGCGTGGGACGAATTAGCATTGGGATTTGATCCCAAGCGGTACAACTTGTTTACGATAGAAGAAAGGCTGACCCAGCTCGGGGATCTGATCGATGATGTGCCGAAGCAGTCCTTGTCGGAAGTGATTCGCTTCGTCTCAAGGCATAAAAGTTAAGAGGTTAAAGAAGCGGTGAGAGTATTCTTCCCACCGCTTCTTTTATTTTATCGGGGAAGCTCCGAGCGACGAAACGATCATAAAGCACTTCCTCGCAGTCCAGAAGATCCCCTTGAAAATCGCTTTCCAACCTGCGGATCGTCGCCGCATCAAACAGTACCGCATTGATTTCAAAATTGCTAAAAAAGCTTCGCATATCCATATTCGCCGTACCGACCATCGCGATACTCCCATCGATCACAATGCATTTCGAATGCACAAATCCGCGGGTATATTGATAGAACTTCACGCCTGCCTGCATCAATTCCTCCAAATAAGACAGCGCTGCCCAACGAACAAGTACAGAATCGGGAATCTTCGGAAAAATAATCTTAACTTCAACCCCGCTGAGCGCGGCTGTTTTCAATGCCATCAATATGCTGGGGTCCGGGATAAAATAAGGTGTCGTCACCCAAACGTACTTTCGGGCAGTCGAAATGGCGGAGAAATATACCTCCAATATCGTATCCCACTCCGTATCCGGTCCACTGAATATGATTTGTACCGATTGAGAACCCTTCTGCGCTGGATGAGAGAAGTAAGCAGGCCGCATGACCGCTTCACCGGTAGATATCAGCCAATCATTTAAAAAAATATACTGCAGCGATTTTACAGCGTCGCCTTCAATCTTCAAATGGGTATCACGCCAATAACCAAGCTTCGGATGCGCCCCCAAATATTCATCCCCGATATTGATTCCGCCGACAAATCCGATTCGACTATCAATGACCACAACTTTGCGATGATTTCGATAATTAATCCGTTTATCCAGCAGTGCAATCCATGGAGGTAAAAAAAACGATACATATACTCCCGCTTCTCTTAAAGCAGAGATATCTCCTTTTTTCATCTGGCGGCTCCCGACACCATCGCACAAAAGGCGCACCTCCACCCCCTGAGAAGCCTTCCGCTTCATCATTTCGATAAAGCGCTGTCCTGCATGATCCGAACGAATCGTATAGTATTCGATATGTATATGCTCCTGCGCTTCCTCCATCGCAGCCAAAATCGAATCATAGGTCTCAGCCCCGTTATACAACACTCTCACCCGGTTCCGCATCGTAATGGGGGAATCCGGAATACTCTCCAGCAATCTCCCTAATCTATTCGGAAGCGGTTCTGCAGTAAGTGAATCCGTTATGTCAGATGAGGTGAGTTTGAAGCTCTTGATCTGTTCATACCATACCTGCTTCATCTCAGCCCGCAGCTGAGGTCCTTTTCTCCTCACGGTTTTTCGTCTTGTATATTTCCCTGCTACGAAATAGTAAATAAGGGCACCGATCACCGGGGTCATATATAGAATGAATATCCAGGCAACCGCTCTCGATGGCATTCGATATTCCAGCAGCAATATGGTCAGCATTTGTATGAGAATGACCATAAGCAGGAATGCAATCCATGACACAGGCAAATCCCCCCAAAAAACGCAGGTAATGTAACGATTTCATTAGCATATACAAATCGCAGTACTTCGTATACATGCGCTTTGCTCTCGATGTAAGCTTCTTTTTTCGACAACTTTTAGGCCTATGGAAGGATTTTCTTGGGGGTCTGAAGAATAATATTTCCAGTGATCGGAACACATTAAGGTTTGAAGAAAAATGAATTAACCATTTTCAAAGGAGAAGCCATGAAAATCGTTCGTAAGCCGGAGCGAGTGACAATCGTCGTCATCCCGGATGCCGACCAATCTGTACATCGTTTCACCGTTCAAAGACGACTGCTGGTTTCGATACCGTTTTTGGCCATCCTTCTCCTATTATTGTGCGCTTTGTTCTTTGGGCTGTATACCAACAACCATATCGTGAAAAACGAGCTGCAGGCTGAACTGTCAGCGAAGCAAGCGCATTATGCCCAATTGATCGGCGAGAAGGAACAAACCATTCGGAAGCTTCAAGCCGACATTGCCGGCTTATCGGAGCAGACCGGTGAAGTCATGGATAAGATGGAACAGCTTGAACAGTTGGAGGATGAACTTCGGGGAATGACAGGAAAGATCGAAGCCGAATCGGAGCCAGATCCTTTAAAGACCGCATCTTCTTCCCCATACATACATAACCGTTTTGTCGGAGGGGATCCCTATCCCCTACTTGAGAAAGACACTCCGGCCCTAACCTCGACGACGAAACAAACGCTGCTCTCGTTACAAAGCGAGATGGACGCGCTGTATACGGATCTTTCAGATATGAAGAAGGAAGTAGTCGCCCTTCAGCACCTTCAGGAGATCACCCCAACGATTTGGCCGGTGAGTTCAAGAACGGTCACTTCACGGTATGGTTTCCGCAAGGATCCCTTTACAGGGATTGCCAGCTTCCATTCTGGGATCGACATTGGTGCAACAACAGATACTGCCGTCCACAGTGCAGCAGCAGGTACGGTTGAAACGGCAAATTATCATGATGCCAGAGGCTACAACATTGTAATTAAGCACGGCAACGGAATCAAAACGTGGTATATGCATTTAAGCAAAATGCTCGTCGAAGAAGGAGATCAGGTGACGAAAGGCCAGGAGATCGGTTATGTCGGCTCGACTGGTCGCAGCACAGGTCCCCATCTTCATTACGAAGTATTAATAAACGGCGAGAAGGTAGACCCTGCGCCTTACATGAATTCATCATCCTAATTCGGAGGAATCACATTGTTTAAAAATAAAGTAAAACAATCGATCGATCCTTCCACGACCGACACACTGATCGGAGAAGGTTCTTGTTTCGAAGGGAATTTAACATCCCAAGCGACGATACGTATCGAAGGGCAGATGAAAGGAGATATACAGTGCGAGGGTGACGTCATTATCGGCGAAAATGGGGACGTGCATTCGAACATCCGAGCACGCAATCTCATCGTTGCCGGCAAGCTGACTGGCGATGCCCATGCTGCTGAACTGCTGAAGATTACATCGAAGGGCCAAATTTTCGGAAATGTACGCTGCAAATCCATCGTCATCGAGGAAGGAGGAACGTTCTCCGGCAGCAGCGATATGGCCGCTCTGGGTACAGATGTTTCGAGCCAAATTTCTCAAGACACGCCCGTTGTCTCTAACCCTGAGCAGCAAGCGGCCGGTTTATGATCTTCTGCCTCCAGAGATAAAGCTGCGTTCCACATGTCGTTTCATAAAAAAATCGGGCATCTCCGCTGCTGCCGGCTGAGTATGCCCGATTTTTTTATTCATATCTTTTCGAAGGTTTATGCCGCTACATCCCGCTTTTTGAAGACATACCATGATATGGCGTTGAAGAGAATGAAATATCCAAGCAGCACGAGCAGAGAGAATCCTAACGTCATGCCTTCTACTAACGGCTCGCCGTACAAATATTGCGTCAAGTCCATATTGCTGAACAGGAAAAACTTGCTCCACTCGTAACGTGACAGGAATACCGCAATACTCGTGCCGGCGAAATAAATAAACATGGAAATACCGATCGCCAAAGAACTGCTGCGGAATACCGATGAGATAAGGAACGACAAGGTGACAATCATGACCAGTGAACCGAGCGAATAGGCGTAATATTTTAAGACGTAGGCAATGACGCTGCCTTCTTCAATCGTGCCGCTCGTGTTCATCGTCACAATGTTTGTATCCGCCCCGCCAAATCCGTACAAGAAGCCGTTCACGATGAAGGAAATGACAAACAAGAACACCAGCATCATCAACGCGAAAAGGAAAGAACTGAAAAACTTCGATAATAGTATTTTCGTGCGGTTCACAGGCCGAATAAGCAGCAGCTTAATGGTTCCCCACGTAAATTCGGCTGCTACAGCGTCTGCTGCGATAATGACCGTAAAAATCGTAATTAGACTGATTAATGCGGACATATTGCGGACGCCGCCCCACAGCGTATCGTCGATCGGCGCAATGCCATGCTCAAGTTGGTATTTCGCAATCTCGACTTCCTCTTGAATTTCCTGTTTAACCGAATCAGGCATCGCTTCCTCGAGCGCCCTTTCATTCGCTGTTATATCATTTTGCAGTGACGTTCTCCAGTCCGTATCGTTATTTGATACATTGTAGAATATCACAGAAACCAAAATCGTTAAGGCCGCCAATATCGCGTACATAATCCATGTCCGTGGCCTGCGGTAAATTTTCATGTTTTCATTTTGAACCAGATTAAGCAATTTGATCACTTCCCGTGATTTCTAAGAATTGGTCTTCCAGCGATTTCGTCGCCACCCGGATACCATATACCTTAAAGCCGTTCTCTACAGCCCATCGATTCAAATCCGGAATTTGTTCCTTCTCCAAGCTGAGCTCCACTTGCGTATCAGAAACCTGTGTTCCCTTCCACTTATCCGTCTGCGCAAGCTTCTCAACGAATGAAGCGGCTTGATCGATTTCGAAAATGACCTGCAGCTCCTTGTTCTCGGTGCTCTCGCCGCGAATTTGACGCACATCAATCAGCTTGCCTTGTTGAATAATGGCGACCCGATCGCACATCAGCTCCATCTCAGATAATAAGTGGCTTGAAACGCAGACGGAAATTCCCTCGCTCTTGGCTAACCCGCGAAGATAATCCCGGAGTTCGCGAATCCCTGCCGGATCGAGACCGTTCGTCGGCTCGTCCAATATGAGAAGCGAAGGCTTATGAAGCAGCGCTTGCGCGACACCGAGTCTTTGCCTCATTCCGAGAGAATAGGTTTTGACCTTTTCGTGAATCCGTTTTTTCAGACCGACGAGCTCCACAACTTCTTCGATCCGATGCTTCGTAATCCCAGGAATCATTCTAGCGTAGTGGATCAGATTTTGATATCCTGTCAAAAATTTATACATTTCAGGATTTTCGACGATGGCACCCACATGTCTGATTGCCTTCTCAAATTCAGTACGAATGCTGTGTCCGTGAATGAGGACTTCCCCTTCGGTAATGGACATCAACCCGACCATCATACGAATCGTTGTCGTTTTCCCTGCCCCGTTGGGACCGAGAAATCCAAATACTTCCCCCTTCGGAATGTCAAAGGTGAGGTGATCCACGATCGTTTTGCTGCCAATCCGTTTCGTCACGTTTTTCAATTGAACAATAGGTTCGCTCATACAACGTTCTCCTTTCCGAGTAACCATTCATAAATATATCCGACTAGGAAGATATATCCTAGTGCAAAAAGTCATATCTAAGTCATATTTTCACAATGTGACTCATTTCATCATGACTTTAAGCAAAAAGTCTTATAAACTATGCTTATGTAAAATTTATTTTGAAAGCATAGGTGCAGATATGGTAGAACGCAGAAAATGGTACTGGCTCGATTGGGGCCTGTTTTGTATTCATACGATCTGGCATTTGCTCGGCGTATATTTCTTGATCATTACACCGGAATCCATCGGTTATGTGCCTCAGCTTCCTTTTTCTCTCATGCTCTTTGCTTCATATTTTGTGCCTCTCTTTTTTTGGAGACAGGGTTACGTCCATCGGGCTTTATTTCCACTAGCTGTTTTGCTGACGACCGGATTTTTTCATATTTATATGCTATTTGAAATGCGGGAAGAGGTTGGCCTAATCGTCCTTCCTACTCTCATTGTAGGCTATATTGCGCATCGTAAAACATTATGGTGGGTTCTTCCAATATATCTTATTGGTTTTCCAATGCTGGATTCCATTGTCATTACGGATGGAGATTTCTGGATCAATCCCGCCAGTTTCGTCAATACACTGCTTATCTTTGGCATTGGATTTTCGTTCGCCCGGATTACAGAGTCCAATTATAAAATGAAAAGCATATTAGAGGAAAATAAAGAACAATTCCAATTCATCAACTACCAAAATGAAGTGCTTCAGCAATATATTAAGGAAGTGGAAGCGCTCAGCAAACTGGAGGAAAGAAACCGTCTAGCCCGGGAGCTACATGATACCGTCGGCCATACGTTCACATCCGTCATCATGGGGATGGATGCGATTTATTATTTAATCGACAGCCATCCGGAGCAGGCCAAACAAAAGCTGGAGGTGCTTCGCAACGTCACCAGAGTCGGACTCGAAGAAGTGCGCCAAAACATTCATCAAATCGCGCCTGAGGAAGAAGATATACGCATTATCGAATACCTGCACCGATTGGTAAGTGAATTTGCCGCCCATACCAATTCGGTTGTAAATCTTCATATCAAAGGTGAATGCTGCGAGCTTCCTAGACAAATAAAAATCAATGCGATTCGCTGTATCCAAGAATCGTTAACGAATGCGATCAAGCACGGCTTGGCCACGCGAATCGAAGTGTCTTTATGCTTTGAGCCGACCAAACTAATCGTCATTATTGAGGATAATGGCCAAGGAACGGATCAACTCGTATTCGGCTTCGGTCTGAAGGCGATGAAGGAAAGACTAGAGGCCTTGAACGGCACCCTGCATGTAAGCTCCAAGGGCCAGCAAGGAACGATCGTCTCCTGCATTTTTCCTATATAAAACGTCTCATCCGGCTTCACGAACCGAAGAGCAAACCTACCCGAGAGGAATGAATGAAAATGGAACCGATAAAGCTGCTCCTGGTCGATGATCAGGACCTCATACGCGAGAGCTTATATATTGTACTGGACATGGATCCGGATATTCAGGTCATTGGGATGGCGGAGAACGGGAAAAAAGCAGTGGAATGCTGTGAGGCACAGCAGCCCGATGTCGTATTAATGGATATTCATATGCCGGTCATGGACGGTGTGGATGCAACAAAAGAAATCAAATCGAGATGGCCGGATACGAAGGTCATTATTTTGACGACATTCCAAGAGGTCGATTTCGTCGTTGGCGCGATTAGCGCCGGAGCGGAAGGATACTTGCTGAAAGCGATTCATCCGAAGGATTTAGCGGCCGGTGTCAAATGGGTCCACCAAGGCAATACACTCATTCCGCAGGACATCGCGAAAATTCTGGTGAATGAACTGAGAGGAAATCCAGATGACGCGAAAGATACTTCCTTCTCGGTCTCCAAAGTGAATCGTTCCGGCAGCTCTGCATCGTCCCATTATGGCTTGAGCGAACGGGAGTTTCAAGTGCTTCATGGCATTGCTGACGGACTCAACAATAAAGAAATTGCGGAGAAGTTGTTTTTATCCGAGGGAACCGTGAAAAACTATATCTCCAACATTTATTCCAAAATGGATGTGCGTGATCGCATACAAGCAGCGAAAAAAGCCCAAAATGAAGGAATACTCTAACGAATATAATGCTCTCGTGATAACAGCCTCCATCTGATCCACAGAGGAG
Organism: Marinicrinis lubricantis; assembly: GCF_042658665.1. Lineage (NCBI taxonomy): Bacteria > Bacillati > Bacillota > Bacilli > Caryophanales > Paenibacillaceae > Marinicrinis > Marinicrinis lubricantis. Next base: position 20,332 of record NZ_JBHSQV010000167.1, on the reverse strand, counting down.
GCTGAACTGCAGGAAAGCTGCTTTTTACACAATAAGGCCCGCACTAAGAATAATGACAAGCAAGATGTACAAAACCAATACAATGGCGAATCCCGATCCGTATCCTGCCGACATCGATTTCACCCCCTGTATGAAAGCTAATTCATTTTATGCCGGAGGAAAAATCGATGATTGGTCCATCGTCTTGCAGAGAATGTTATTTTCGGGTATTCCAACGTGAAAGCAGTCGCTGACCATCCCAGATTTGCTGCGAAGGTACCTCCTTCTCTTGAAGTTCCGGATTGTCCAGCATGGTATAGAAATTTTCCATGCCCAGTGTACCGAGCTGGTGCTTTTCGCAGAGATACTCTAAAAACTTATTGCGGGCAGGCGTGAACGTGGCCGATAAATTCTGTCCGCTATCCGCGTTGAATGCATACAAAGTAGAAGCTACCGGAATTCGTTTGACCCGGCATGCACTCGTCACTCTAAGGAAAAAATCCCAGTCCCAATAATTCCCGACTTGTTCATCGAACGGACCAATCGTGTCATGAACTTCACGACGGTATAATGTGCCCGAAGGAATCATAATTAAATATTTTCGAAGCAAGGCCGGATCCTGCTCGTAGGCAAACAATCGTCTCTTCGTCGGCACTCTGCCTGACTCATCCTGTACATAAGAGAATATTTCCGCATCGCTGTAAAGAACGTCTCCTTCTTGTGCTGCAGCGAGCATGCGTTCCATATGACCAGGCAAGATCAAGTCGTCATCATCCAGCAGCAAAATATATTCGCCTTGGACATGGTTTAAAGCCTCATTTCTTGCTTTCACATGCCCTCCGTTGGACTTCATGTTCAAAAGCTGGATGTTCAGTTCCGGATAACTTTCCAGCACCGAATTTACGGGATCGCCTGCATCGTTCACCACAATCACTTCAAAATCGGAAAACGTCTGACGCGACAGCGATTCCAGCCCTTCTGCCAGTACAGGCAGACGGTTGTAAGTCGGCATAATGACGGAAATAAGCGGTTTACTCATTCAATCCCTCCAACTCCCATATTTCATCCGTTTCTTCAGCTGATGCTTCTAAAATATACCACCCTCCCCTCATACTTGTCTAACGGATGATCGTAAAAGCTTAACATCGAATTAAAACGTCACGATTCGATTTTTTATGAGGATCTGTGATAAAATAAGAATTACTGATTTGTAAAGGTGGTACATCGTGAGCTTAGTGGATCAACTCAAACAGATCGATATGCAGGACGTGGAACAGCTGCTGGATCAATATGAAGCACTTGGACCGCTGCCTGGTATCGGAGCCGCACTGCTAGAATCTTTTTTTCCAGTTCTTCCCTTAATTGCAATCATTGTCGCTAACGTCAATGCTTACGGTGCGATTGAAGGATTCCTTCTATCATGGGCCGGTGTCGTCATCGGAGCCATGTGCGTGTTCTATATCAGCCGAAAATTCGGAAAAAGGTTTCGCTCGATGCTGGAACGAAAATTTACGAAGAGCCAAGGATTGTTCCGTTGGATTGAACAAAAAGGATTTACGCCGATATTCCTGTTGTCCTGCTTCCCTTTTACACCGTCATCATTGATTAATATTTTTTCCGGTATGTCCAACATTTCGACCAAGGCTTTCTTCATCGCGATCCTGCTCGGCAAAGGGATCATGATTCTGATGGTCACATTTGTCGGATATGATATTGCTGCACTGATCCGCAAACCGTTAAAGCTCATCATCGGATTGATCGTATTATTTATCCTTTGGTTGATCGGTAGAAAAATGGAGAGCCGCATTCAAAATTAAAAGGATCACATATAAATCATAAAAATACCCGGCCCGCGAATGGCTCATCGCGGCCGGGTATTTTTCATGAATTGATTTATCTCACATCATCTTCAATGTTGTTCAGCCATGTCTCACTGCCGTCGCTATTGCGTACAGCCTCGTGAGAAATCGTTGCTTCCTGAATGTCTCCAAACGCCCAGTGGTCTTCAGACACATCCGGGAATAAAGGCTCCAATCCTTGGAGAGGTCCTCTAAACAGCATTCGATTAATGAGCGTGACGGCTTCGGATCTTAGAATGTGTTCGTTCGGTTTAAACGTACCATCCGCATAGCCTGCCAAAAATTTTCCTCGATACAATGCTTCAATCGCATCTCCCGCCCAATGCCCTTCGGTGTCGATAAAGTGCGGCTCGCTGGATTTACTGGTGTTCAGCTCAAGGAAACGTGCCATGACCGCTGCCAATTCCCCTCTTGTAATGGCTTCATTCGAACGGAAAGTACCATCTTCAAACCCGCTGAAGTAGCCATGCTTGGTCACAATTTTAATATAGTTCGCAGCCCAGTAGCTTTCGGATACATCGGAATATGCCAGCTCGTCTTCCAATTCGGAATTTTCCGTCAAACGAGCAATGATCGCCGCCAATTCAGCCCGGATCAAATGATTATTCGGCTTGAACTCTCCATCGGGATATCCGATAATGTAGCGCTGATGCTGCAGATGATCAAAGCGTATAGAGAACACTTGCACCTTCACGCCGGATTTCGCCTGCAGCGTGCCGTTGGCATGTGAATCTGAAATAAATTCACCGCGCACGTCGAATCCTGCCTCTTTCGCATCCAATGACGGCCACTTTACGATGAGATCGTAAAAGCCAGATTCTCCGGCAGCCACATCAGCGACTTGCCAAGTGACGGTTTGACCGTCTACCACTCCTTCTCCGGCATCCACCACTTGCACCCCTTCAGGAAGGGTTATAACAATGTGACCCGTTCGCAGGTTCACATACGTATCGTTTTTGTAATCAATCCGGATACTTGATTGCTCGCCTTCCTGAACGATGTTCTTATCGATCGAAAGGTTCAAGGCAAGCTCTGAAAGCGAAGGAGGCGTTACGGCAGTCCGAACCGGCGACAGCTCAAGATCGTGCCTTACAATATCCCATTCCACGTGAAGCGTCGGGCTTGTATAGGTTTGATATCCGCTTTTCGTTACGACCAAATAATAATCGGTTTCCGGATAAACCATATAAGCGTAAAAACCATGCTCATCACTGAATTGCTGCGGGCTCGCATTATGATTCGGCGCAAATCCCACTAACTCAGGAAGTGAAACTTCCGTATTCGGTACGATCCCCTTGCCTTCGTTCCTATCCGTACCCGCGTAATACAAAGTCACTTGTGCATCTTCAATAGGTTCCCCTGTGACAGCATCTGTAATGGTACCATACGGATCTACTAGCTCTTGAGTAATATTCATTTCACCGTTCGACTTCACGTTTACGGTATTGCGGTTGATGGTCAGTTCTTTACCCGGTTCAAATTCATAACGGATTTCCAGTTCATACGTTCCGACAGTCAGTCCATCCGCATGGAATACCCCTTTGTCCTGTACATTGAAAGCTTTGGGCTTCCCATCCTCAACGAGATAGTTGCCTGCCGAATCTTTCAAATAAACACGCGTTTTGCTCAGTATGTCATTGCTGAACAGACTGGATTGGCCGTCTGGCTTTTTAAACAACACTAAACCCGTAACTGTCTCTTCCGAATCGACAACTTCATTACCGGTGCCGGCCACATCGCCGACCTCTGCTTTCTGCTTGTAAGTGATCGGTGTTTGCACACCTCCGATGAGAACATTTTGTGTCACCTCTAGGTCATACGTTGCGTCTCCTTTAGGCACGGGCAGCGAATACGCACCGTTCTCGTCGGTCACAACCGTCTCGTCAAAATCATTTTCATCGATCACTCTATTGCCATCCAAATCCAGAGTCACTCGGACCGTCGCGCCCGAAACAGGCACGTTGGTATCCCCCTTCGTAATGATCCCCTGAATCGTCGCTGGCTGGAATGTTAAGGTAATCTCATCCTCACCGTACAAGCCTTTCGCAGCATCGTCGACCGTCACCGTAACGTCAATCGTTTGATGATTCGTGCCTGTGATCGTAGGTGCTTTGTAAGTTACCACTGCTTTGCCTTCCGAATCTGTGACAACCTTGCTTGGTCCGACAAATTCCCCTTGTCCAGACGGAGCTGTAAATACGACTTCCACACCTTCCACCGGATTACCTTTTCCATCCTTGACATACGCGGTCAATTGCGTCGTCGCCTTGCCATCGCCTGGAATTTTGTCAGGGTTAGCTGATACGGACAGAGACGTACCTACCACAGTGAAATGATTATCTTCAAGCTTGGTTTCCTGCCCATGTGAAGCTTTAAAACGGACCGTATAATCGTCTGCTTGCGTCGTGAGCGGCAGTATGTAGTCTGTTTTTGCCCACAGCTTATACCCTCTAGCCGAGGCCAGATCGGCATCCACTTCCATGAGCGGCACAGGGATACCATTGACTTCTGCAATCAGATCTTGAGCTTGAAGGGAACTAACCGCGGAAAGCTTTAGTACTTTACCGGGGATTCCTGTTACCGCGATATTATCACCTTGCTGCTGCTCTCCGACCCACCCGTCAAGCGCGCGATGCAATATGATCTGTACCTGTGCAGGCTCACTGACTTGCTCATATACATGGTCTGTCACTGTGAACAAGAATGAATCTGTTCCACCTAGAAAATCCGAATTAGGCGAATAAATCCATTCGCTTCCACCAGGTACAAGTGGTTTCAGGGTTCCGTTAGCAGGTTGTCCGATGATGTTATACTGTAAATCCATATCTTCTGCATCTTCACCGATGAGAATGATTGAAATGGACGGTGTTCCCTCTTCCATCTCGATCGATTGCGGTGAAGCAGTCGGTCTTCCGTCATACGTGATTGTAATTTTTGCTGTGTTCTCTGACTCTTGTTTGCCATCGAATGCCTTCCAGCCAATGACGATCGGTGTGAGAACGTCTAGATTGGGTTCCGGCGTGAAGATCAGACTGCGCAGTTCATCCGCATCCAGCGAGCCGGTAATAGGTCGATAGGTTGCGTCTGTAACCGTATTGTATTGTAACGTCCCTGGCAGCCCGCCTAGATTATGAATCCGAATTTCATCCAGCGCATCGCCATCAGGATCCTCAATCTGGAACGCGCTTGCCGGAATCACAACAGGCTTTCCATCCAAGCCCGGCTTGGCGATATTCAGTGCCACGGGCGGTGTATTGATATGAATCGTTGCCGACCCAGGCTGCTTGGCAGACTGCAATCCGTCCGAGACGTTCCAAGTGAATGTAACCGGTCCGGTTTGTTCTTCATCAGCTGGAACATAGGTCAACGTTGCTAGTTCTGTCAAAGACAATATAGCTCCATCCGCTGCAGCTTTTACCTCGCCGCTTCCATCTTCCTTATACTCCAAATATCCTGTAGCTGGTACCTGTGTCAAGACCACTTCTGCCAAAGAATTCGATTCCGGATCGGTATAAGCATTCAATAGCTGGTCCCCGACCGATACTGCGGCCACCCCTTTATTAGCCGAAACTTGAACATCTCGCAATGTCGGAGCCAGATTCGGTTGAATCGTGACAGTTGCATCGAACTGAGCATATTGCCCTTTCACAGGATCATAACCGTTCCACTTGAACGAAACCGGCTCTTTCAAGCCTGTGTCTGGATCTGGAATAAACTGCAGCGAACGAATATCATCAGCTGAGATTTCCATCCCTGCCTCTACCTCTACTGGTCCACCGTCTGAAGCCAACATTAGATTCCCCGAAGCCGGCAATGTTACAATCTTTACTTTTTGTAATGTATTGTCCGTCGCTCCGTTGATCTTCGAAAAATGATTTTCGAAATCAGTCAGGTTGAAGTCCGTTGGCTCGTATTGCTTACCGGTTAATTCGATATTTGAGACCTTTGGATCGGAGCTGGAAAGCGTGTAAACATGCTGGACTCCTAACGGATCAATTTCGATAGCTATGTCCCCTACGTCCGTGGGACTTTCCTTCGTGGCTTCACCATTTTCATACAGAATAATGTTCAGTACATATTCTTTATTTGGGTCCATCGACACATTATTCCCTTTTATATCCTTAAATACAATTTGATTTAGCTTTATGGTTTCGCCTGCTGTTTTATTATTCAGCTCCTGCTGATAAATGGCTATACTGGTATCTACATCTTCAGGATCAAGCGGATCCGCTTTCTCAATCAAGCTGATTTCCACAGCGAAGTCTCCGCTTGTTTTAGCTAAAATATCCGCGGATACTGCAGCTGCGCCTTCCACTTCGGTCAGATCTGCACCTTGAATTTCCCCCGATACTCTTGATCCACCGTCAATGACAAGCTGTGCCCAGTCCAGGGTCATCTGCCAGTTCGTGTTTAACACCCCACCGTCATTCGTATATGGAATGTTAGGATTTTGATGAATGGTTACTCCCGCATAATACTCTCCTATTTCAATGGTTGAAATATCGAGCGGCAGCACGGTTGTATTCCATTTATTATTCTGTCCGGATAATGTACCAATGAGTGCATCCTCATTCATTTCTAACAAATATCCAGAACCATCACTACCTATACTTGACTCTTGTTTAGCTTCAGTAACGTATTCATTCGGCCAAACCGTATATGGTCCACCGAGCTGAATGTCTTCTGGATTGGAAGAAAAGTATACTCTATCCCATTCACCCGTTAATTCGTCCACGTCATAACCGCGAATCAGCAAATATGCGTTCGTGACCGGCTTTCGAGTGACATCGAATTTGAATTCTACCGGAAATCTACTGTAATTATCTGGAGTATCCCCATCCTGATTTTTAAGACCGATATCGAGATCGCCATCTGCAACTGTCGCATTCGGTCCGCCCCAATTATCACAATCTACAAAGTAGGTTGCTCCAGATTCAGAAACTCCTCCTCCGTTACCACAACCGTCATAAGAATCTTGAACAGCTGCGACCTGAGCAAATGAACTCATAAAAAGTACAAGTGCCATAAAAGAGGCCCATAAACGTTTATTCCATGCATGCATTAACCTAAAACTCAAATCTATCTACTCCTTCTTTTCATTTCCCGCATTTCTTCACCTGCTATGAATCACAACAAGGCTCTTCTCTTCACCCACATGTTCATGGGGTAGAACCAGCTCTTTGCTCTCCCCTCCATTCGCTTATGAATATCGTCCTATTATCTTGAATGTGATCCAATAAAAATGTCCCAAAATGCTGCTTTACTAACAGGTTAAACGAATCATCTCTACACTTTCTCAACAAAATAACAATCCATTCGACATCGTTGTCGGATACAGCCAGTTGCAAACATAAAAAAACAGTCCCGATATGCAAATCGAGAACTGTTTTCGATGGGATGATGTCATATATTTGAATCTGACGAACTGGCAGCGCTTTGCTTTTGGTTCACCCATGTCATAATGATATCTTGTTTCATCGGCTTGCCGTAATAATATCCCTGCATCACAAAACATCCTAGCTGAGTTAAAAATGCGATGTGCTCCTCATGCTCTACTCCCTCTGCGATCACATCCAGGTGAAGCTGTTCCGCCATTAAAACGATCGCATGAATTATCGCACGTTTGCTCGGACTATCCAAATCATAAGTAAATAAACGATCCAGTTTCAGCGTATCGATAGGCAGCCTATCTAGTAAACCAATCGAGGAATAACCGGTACCGAAATCATCCATCGAGACTTTGATCCCCATTTCACGCAAGCATTGGAGCTGTCTAACGATATCTTGAATATCATAGATCACCATGGATTCCGTAATTTCAAGCTCCAATAAGCAAGGCTCCAATCCTACCTTTTCGAGTGCATCTTGAACCCAATCGATGAGATGATCGGTCTGAAACAGCCGGGTCGATAAATTGACGGATACAGACTGAGCAATGCCGGCCGTATTCCATACCTTACACTGACGGCAGGCCTCCTCTAATGTCCACCTCGTCAAAGGAATGATAAAGCCGGTCTCTTCCGCAATCGGAATGAATTCGTTCGGAGATACGATACCCATCCGAGGATGCTTCCAACGCAGCAGCGCTTCAAATCCCCATAGACTATTTGTTTTCACATTCCACTTTGGCTGATATTCTATAAAAAATTGTTGATCCTCGAGTGCTCGCTGCAGGTCTTTTTCCAGTTCCAGCTTGCGAACCTCATGAAACCCCATCTCCTCTTTATACACGCAATATTGGTTCTTTCCTAAACTTTTCGCCTTATACCTTGCCGTATCCGCCGTTTTTAACAAGATGGATCGGTCATTCTCTTGAATTGTACCGAGGCTGATCCCTATGCTGCCTGTTACATAAAGCTCATTTCCTTCGATACGATATACCTTTTTAATGCTTTCCAGGATTTGCACCGCCAGCTTCTCCGCCCGATCCTGATCACAGTGCTGTATAATGATTAAAAATTCATCCCCGCCGATTCGATAGGCTTGCAGATCTTTTTGAACAAATTCTTGCAGACGAAGACCAACCTCCCGCACAAGTAAATCTCCTGTATGATGGCCCAGCGTGTCGTTGATTGCTTTAAACTGATCCAAATCTAGAAACAGTACACCCATCTTTTCGTGACCACTGTACGTATCAAAAAAACGATTCATTTCATTTCGGTTCGGCAAGCCGGTAATCGAATCCTGAAAAGCCATTTTTTCAAGAACGTGCCGGTCAAAGAACATCGCGGTCCAAGTGACGAACAGGATGAGAAAAACCGTCACAGTCACTCCATAAAGCAGAAACAAATCTACAGACGGCGACTCTGCCCCCATCTCTGTATGGCTGTGAAATTTTGCAGCTTTCATCCCCGTATAGTGCATGCCGCAAATCGCAAATCCCATCACAATGGCGGAAACCGCCTTTAACCAGCTGGCCGATGACTGTGTACGGAATCGCAAGAACATGAATAGAGCAGCGAAGGATGCCGCAAGCGCAATAATAACCGACAAAATCCAAATCGTCTTATCATATGTGAGCTTTGCCGGCATGACCATCGCTTCCATTCCAATGTAATGCATCATGACAATTCCGCTGCCCATGATGATGCCGCCGGAAACAATTTTATACCAATTAATGTTTTGCGGGGCTGTGATATAAAACGCGATAAATGAAGATATAACGCTGGCACCCATCGAAACAATGGTTAATCCCACATCATATTTCACTTCCATGTGCAGATGAAATGCAAGCATGCCGATAAAATGCATAGACCATACTCCGCTGCCCATGACTAAAGCTCCTGCAAAGACCCAGAAAAACTTTACCGTTCCTTTCGAACTCGAAATTTTTGCAGCTATCATTAATGCAGAATAAGAAGCTAAAACCGCAATTAATATTGAGAGCGCAACGAGGTACCCATTATAGCTTCCTTCTATGTTCATCTATACCATCCTTTAAGTCTCACGCTGTCATTTTTTGACGTTTTATCTTGTCCGAAACCCCTTTATTCCCTGGCATGGAATGATATCAGACGCTCAGCGTGTGGAAATAAATAACATGAATATAACGATCAAGTCCCATTCTATATTTTCTCTCTCTACATTTTCTCAACAAATTAGATAAATCTACCTATTCCACTCCAAAATGGATGCAATGTATAGAAGTTGTTGAGTTGAATGCAGTGTAATTGGAATGGAAGTTTTTGATTGATTTAAAAAATGATTCGAAATACAAAATGGGAGACAAAGGAATTATGGCAGCATTGTCGAATTTGTTTGGAATTATGCGAAAATATAACAAAACGATTTGGATGGTTGTCCTTTTTATTTTCATCATCACCGGCATCCGGCTTTCGTGGTTAAACTTCATAAAACCCATAGAACATCCGAAAGCAGAACAAGGGATTCTTGATCTAAGAGGCTGGACATTTCCCGAAAATGAAACGATTCGGTTAAACGGGGAATGGGAATTTTATCCTAGTCGGTTGTTAAGCCCTGGAGAGGATCAAGGATTTTCAATCCCAAACACGATTCAAGTTCCGGGAACATGGGAGGATGCTTTCTCGAACGAGGAGAAGGATTCTTACTATTTTGGGACATACCGATTGCGTATCCTGCTGGATGAGGAGCTTAAACAGACATACCGACTGCGCGTAAAGGATATTGTCGCGGCATCGGCTGTTTATATTAACGGTCAGTTCGCTGCGGGTACAGGTCATCCTTCAGAGCACAAGGACGGGTACCAAGCGAGGGACATTCCCTATTCTGTTGATGTCCTCCCTGGCGAGAAGAACATCGACATCCTGATTCACGTCTCTTCCCATATTAAGAAGGGAGGCATCATCGATTCTATCGAATTCGGGACCTATGAATCTGTCAATCGCTATACGCTGCTGTCGCAAAGTTTGCAAATCCTATTGTGCATCGTTCTTCTTATACATGGATTGTATGCTTTGATTTTGTATTTCTTAGGAACCTTCAATAAAGCACTGTATTATTTTGCTTTACTGATGCTTTCGGCCATCGTGAGTGTACTTGTCGTTGACGACAGACAGCTTCTCGTATGGGTCGAAATGCCGTTCGAGGTATCAACCAAAATTTCATTGCTTTCATACATATTCGTTGCATCCTTCATTCCTGCAGTTCTTTACTACCTGCTTCCCGAGTTCGGAAACCGGAAGATCATGCAATGGTTTGCCTTTTATTGCACCTTGTACAGTATACTGATTATTATTTCACCTTCCAGTTACATACGTACACCGAGCATTATGCTGCTGCTGAGCATCGTCTTGGTAAGCAGCATCATAATCTCTATAAGCCTCCTTCGAAATACGCTGAAGAAGCACAAGGACGCGATATATTTACTGCTCGGGTGCGTAAGCATTGCCGTAAATATCGCGTGGACAGCTATCGAAGGTCGGACCGCATTCGAAACGATGCATTACCCATTCGACCTGATTATCGCTGTCTTGTGTTTCGCCACTTTCTGGTTCAAACGCTTCTTTCGTATGAACGAGGAAACGAAACAGCTCGCCAACAGACTGCAGCTGGCGAATCAACGGAAGGACGAGTTTTTGGTTAATACGTCGCATGAACTGAGAAATCCGCTTCACGGTATTATGAATATTACACAAAGCGTGCTGGATGACACTGTCCAACCGATCCATGAACACCATCGCAAAAAGTTGGAGATGCAGATTGCCGTATCCAGGCGTCTGTCTCTGATGCTGAACGATTTGTTAGATGTCGCCAGGCTAAAGGAAAGCACCATACAGCTTAAGCTCCAACATATTCGGATCCAAAATGTGGCCGCGGGCGTCCGTGAGATGTTAACTTATATGTTGAACGGCAAGCACATACAGCTGCATATCAATATTCCAGATGATTTTCCTGCCGTGAAAGCGGATGAGAATCGAGTTATTCAAATATTGTTCAATCTATTTCATAATGCGATCAAATTTACAGACGAAGGGTATATTTCCCTAAGCTGTGAAATTTCACAAGGGATGGCTGCAATTCGGATTCAAGACACTGGGATCGGAATGGATGAAAATACGCTGCGCCGAATCTTTCTTCCTTATGAGCAAGGGGAATCCAATATGACCAGGGCCGGCGGTGGATTTGGCCTCGGACTAAGTATCTGCAAGGAGCTCGTTGAGCTTCACGGCGGAATGCTCCAAGCCACCTCCATGATAGGACAAGGCTCGGTATTCACCTTCACCCTGCCATTAGCAGATACAGATACAGATACAGACTCTTCGTTCGTGGAAATGGCAAGTCTCACCAATCTATCCGCTCTTGAAACGGCTGCTGCATCGACTTTCGAAGAAGCAGGCGCAATTGTCGCAGATATGGCATCGAGTAAGCCTAGAATACTTGTTGTAGATGATGATCCGATTAACTTGCAAATATTGACCGATATGATCGGCACAGCTCAATACGATATCGCTGCATCGACGAATGCAGCAGAAGCGTTAGCCTTATTAGAGAATCAACATTTTGATTTAGTCATATCCGATGTCATGATGCCAAATATCTCCGGTTATGAATTTACGAAAGCCATTCGTAAGCGATTCACCCTTTCGGAGCTGCCCGTCTTGCTCCTGACAGCAAGGAGTCGTTCCGAAGACATATATGCCGGATTCCAGGCCGGCGCGAATGATTACGTCACAAAGCCGGTCGAACCTTTGGAGCTCAGGTCCCGTGTCCGTGCCTTAACTGAGCTGCAGCTGTCGATTGAAGAGCGGCTCCGTATCGAGGCCGCATGGCTGCAAGCTCAGATGAGGCCGCATTTCTTATTTAATACGATGAATGCCATCGCCGCACTTGGAGCGATGGATATCGAAAAAATGCAAAAACTGCTCGAGGAATTCAGCAACTATTTGCGCATGAGCTTTGATTTTCATAACACCGACAAAGTGGTTCCGCTTGAAAGGGAGCTTTCCCGCGTACGTTCTTATTTATATATCGAAAAGGAGCGTTTCGTGGACTTGATTGAAGTTAGCTGGAAGGTTGACGCCGGCACTTCTGTCATGCTGCCGCCTTTAAGCATCCAAACGCTGGTCGAGAATGCAGTGAACCACGGCCTGCTACCTCGCAGGGGAGGCCGCATCGAAATCCGAATCATGGATGCGGGGGATCACGTCCATATCAGCATCAGCGATAACGGTATCGGGATGAGCGAGGAGAAGCTGAATCAATTATTTACAGCGGCAGGTATCGATAAAGGCATCGGTGTTCGCAATACGGATCGAAGACTTAGACAGCTGTACGGCAAAGGTCTGTATATCGAGAGCACCCCTAACGGAGGTACCCAGGTCGCTTTTCAAATTCCAAAAATAAAGGAATGATCCTTAGGGGATCATTCCTTTATTGCTGTTCTTTCCAACGATCGTACCATTCCGTAATGTATGTACTAGGTTGTTCAGCGATCTCCTCCAACAAGATGTTCTGGAGCAAATCGTACTGACGTTGTACCGATATGCGATTGTTCATTTCAGCAAATAATTTCATCAGCGCGAAGTGCGCCTCCTCCGCAAGCGGATATCGATTGCAGATCTCATCATACTTGCCTATCGCCTTATCCTGTTCGCCTCTAGTTACATACCATGCCGCCATCTGAAGTGATGTTCGGAGCCACAGCATCTTCAATCGATGACGTTCGCTTTCCGCCCACCAATAGTCATATTGCTTCAAATAGTCTCCCACATATAAATCCATCAATTGCTCGAGACTACCTATCGTTTCTTCTGTCATCGCCGGTGCGGATTTGATCTTTTGCTCCCATTCTTCCACATCCAGCCAAACGTTCTCCGTACTCAGCCGATACCCATCTGTCTCATTCACTATTTGAATTGCATTGGAAAAGGGCTCGATCGTTTTGCGGATATGGTAAATAGCCGTGTACATCTGCGAATAAGCCCTGCTCAATTCATATTCCGGCCACATCAGATCAATGATGGTTGACTTCCGTACAATCTGCCCGCGATGCTGCAGTAAATAAAGAAACAGCTCTTGCGCTCGTGCAGTTCTCCATCGAATCGGAGACGGTTCTTCAATTTCAAACCCGATAGATAATTGATCGAACAGTCGGATTCGAACTTGCTGTATCTGCACTAAGTTAGACTGGGGAGCTTGATTCAGACGATCCATCATTCGCTGAACCGTCTTGCGGAGCCGCTCCGCTCCTACTGGCTTTAATATGTAATCCAACGCGTTGAGTTCAAACGCCTTAATCGCATATTCGTCATATGCCGTTATAAATACAATATTGAGCATAGGTTTGATCTCAAGAAACTGCTCCGCGACTTCAATACCGTTCGCCCCAAGCAGATTAATATCGAGAAATACAACATCTACATCCTCGCGGAGGAGATGCTCTCGTGCTGAGATGGGATCTACATACTTCCCTTTCATCTCTATGCCGCCGATTTTCATCAGCTGATGTTCTAGATAATTGAGCGCAAGCCGCTCATCGTCTATCAGGATTACTCTCATCAATAAAGCTCCTCAAATGACCTTATCGTTATCTTTACCCTCATATCATTCTAAACTTAGACCCTATCAGGAACAACTAAAAATACGAAATTCGTACCTTAGTCGGAATTGTTCATGCTGATCCTTCTCTTCGTATCATTCAAACAACTCCGCTGTCTCATGCACCCAACCTAAATTTTTCATGCCTAGAAGTCTATCTTTTAACGAAAGCTCATACATTGAAAACAAAGATTCAAATACAGGCTGGGGAGATGGGATGAACAAAAAAAGATGGAAGGACCGCTTTACCTTCGTTCTGATTCCAGATGCCAATCGTTCCATCAAAAGTATCCGATTCGCAGCATATTGGATCATCATTGCGCCTCTGTTGCTCCTGATTTGTATCATCGCCTTATTCGTTTGGCAGTTATGGGTGCAGCGTCATTTTACACAAACGATTTCCGGCCTTCATCAGGATGTCTCACATCACAAGGAGGAATATGCAGAGCTTGAGCACCGCAAAGACCAGACCATAAAAATATTAGAGCAAGAGATGATAAAAATGGCTGAGCAGGCCGAAGAACTCCGAACCCAAATGCTTCAAATCGAACAATTGGAACAGGAAATTCGAAGCCATGCGGCCAGCACCAGCCGCAAAGACAATCCGGTAACCATTCAAGCACTGAAAGCACTAGAAGTGCCTCCAGCTCATGAAGAGCTGCAATCCTCTTCCTACTCCGCAAAAGATGGGAACGATTCGGACTTCTTAGCCTATATACGACAGGAACAAGAGGGATTAGCTTCGGCAGAGCAGCAAGCTGAGCAGTTAACCGGCAGGTTGATGGAGGTAAAACAGATGCTCGATGAAAAGTGGGATCGCATGGAAGCCACGCCTTCTATTTGGCCGGTACAAACAAAATTGGTCACTTCGGATTACGGGTATCGATCCGATCCGTTTACAGGGATCATCTCGTTTCATGACGGCATGGACATGGACGGAAGCTTGAACGATCCTGTTTTCGCCGCTGCCCGAGGTACAGTGGAAGAAACCGGAACCGATTCAGGGATGGGGAAATACATACGAATTCGTCACGGTTACGGTCTCCAAACCGTCTATATGCATCTAAACCGCATTTTGGTAAGTGAAGGCGAGGAAGTGGAAAAAGGCGAAAACATTGGGTTGGTCGGTTCTACAGGGCGAAGCACCGGCACGCATCTCCACTATACGGTGCTGAAGAACGGTGCCGCTGTGGATCCCTCGAGCTATTTACCTTAAATCCTGTTTGAATTTTGAAGGAAAGGAAGAGGAAATATGCTGAGTAAAAAAAACAAAGAAATGAATCCGAATCAGACGGATACGCTGATCGGGGAAGGCAGCACAGTAGAAGGAAACATTAAATCACAGGCAGGCTTGCGTATTGAAGGGAAGGTCACCGGAGACATCGAGTGTACGGGAGATGTAACGATTGGTGAAAAGGGCAGCGCTCACTCCAATATTAAAGCGCGTAATGTGATCAACGCTGGTACGATTGAAGGCTCTGTGGAATCGAAGGGAACACTTAATGTCACGAGCACGGGTAAAGTCATCGGCGACATCAACGTCAGTTCCTTAATTATTGCACAGGGAGGAATCTTTCAAGGCAGCAGCACAATGGAGCTTAAAGCATATTCTCCACAAAAGCTTGAAGAGGATTCATCGGCAAAGAAAAACGGCAAAGAAAAATCGGCTGCTTCGATGCAAAAGGCTTCGTCTGGATAAAACATTCATCCACCTGCAGCGCAGCCGATGATCAGCCGTTTCTAATCGCGGCGGGATAAGGGGCGGGCCATCTCGATCCCTTATCCTCCGTATGAGCTGCATTATATGGAAAGGCGGATAGATGCAGCAGCATGTGCCATCAACAAATACCCGTCCTCGTTCGGATGTACATAATCGGGCCCAAGCAGCGAAGCCGATCTTGCCTCGAATGCTTGCTGGGCGGGGACGACTTGCACGCTTTCTGATTGAAAGCTGTGAATAATGGAATTAAACTTTTGAATAAAAAAACGCGCGTCATCCATCTCCGGTACCGGATTATACAGCTCCAGGAGCAAAATCACATAATGGTCCGGCTTGCCTTGTTTCAAATCCTCAATGAGGCGAAGCAGCTTCTTCAGATGTTTTCGGACCGAAGCCAATGCTCGATTCAGCGGCCAGTAGCTCTCAGATGATAAAAATCTTTTCGCTCCTTGGATCAAATCGTTGCCTCCTGCTGTGATGGAGATGACGTGCGCTTGTTTCAGCACCCCCTGGATATTCGAATCCCCTTGCACATGCTCAAATATTTCTTTGGTTGTGGCTCCGCTGACTCCAAAATTATGCGTGTTCACTGTACATGACATTCTCTTCTGCAGCAGCTTGGCATACTGCGACACAAAGCTTTTTTCTGCAGGTACACCGTAGCCGGCAGTTAATGAATCTCCAATGGCAGCATATTCAATTGTCTTCATTTCATCAACCACCTTGTCAGGTTGTAAAGTTGCGCGGGAGGTCCCCATCTCTTCTTTCTAAATATATTCACAATCCCTGCAATCATGATTGGTTTACATTTCCATAAAAAAGCGCCTGACGGCGTCCTTTGTTTTTTTGAGCATAAGTTCTTTTTTCAAAAAAAGCACTGGCCTTATTCACGGCCAGTGCGAAACTGTTATATTGGTTTTACTTGTTTGATTGAAAGTAAGCCCTTAACGGCTGCTGAAGCGCTTTATATCCATTCATATACAGCGTTTGATATACCGCATGACGCTGTCCGTTCGGCTCAATCGTATTCATTTCGCCCGGCGCAAGCGCCGCGGCCGCCTCTTCTGCATCCTTATACATACCTGCGCCAATTCCTGCCGCGAGCGCAGCACCAAGCAGTGATGCTTCCGGAATCGGAGGAATATGAAGCCTGCAGTTCAAGACATCTGCTTTCACCTGCAGCCAATGCGGGTTTCGCGTTCCTCCGCCGACAACAACGAGAGAATGAATGTCTCTTCCCGTGATTTCCTCCGCCTCTTCACGGATCGCCTGCAGCTGATAAGCCGTACCTTCCAGAACCGCTTTAATCAAGTCCGGCTTGCCATGAGCCTTACCCAGCCCAATGAAGGAGGCTCTTGTGAGCGCGTCTGGATTCGGCGCTCCGCTTCCCGCTAAATAAGGATAGTATAAAATTCCCGTCGGTGCTTCTTTAACCTGCGTCAGCAGCTGCAGCAGCTTCTCATAAGTGAGCTGATCATCCGCAAGCAGTGTACGCAGCCATTCTACCGAGCCTCCAGAGGACGTATTGCCTCCCATCCAGAACATCCGATTTTTGGCGATATGTACTCCGAACGACATACCGGCTGCGTATTCCTTCGCACCCAGCGTCTTCTCTTCCAGCGTACCAACTAACGTTTCTGCGGTTCCCATTGAATCGTATACCACTTCCGGTCTGATTGCCCCTACGGACAGCGCTGCCGCTACATGATCATGACCTGCAATAGATACCGGGGTTCCCGCTGCTAAACCAAGCGAACTGGCGGCATCACCGGTATGGCCCATAATATCCCCCGCTGGATATGCCGGAGGGAACAAATTCGGATCTATATTGAAATGGCGAATCCATTCCTCATCCCAGCGCTTCTCGTCAATCCGAAACGCCAAAGTTCTGGCTGCTAAGGAATAATCGAATGCGAACGCCCCGGTAAGCTTGTAAAGCACATAACTGGATGCCGAAAGCCAGTAGGCATTCTCTAAAGACTCAGGAAATTTCTCCTTTAACCATAAAATTTTGGCCAGGCCTAATTTAAAGCTGATATGCAGTCCAGAACGGCTGAAGCGCTCAAGCAAATCCGTCTCCTTCTTAATATGCTCCGCTTGGTCCTGCGAGCATGTATCAAACCATGGCATAAAGATCGATTTCGGCTTGCCGCTGTCGCGGTCAACGAGCAGCCCCGCTTCCGCCATACTCGTAATGCCGATCGCCTTGATCTCACCAGCTTGAACTGAACCCGTCACTTCCTGAATAGCAGAAGCAATCAATCCCCAAATCTCCTCGGGATCGTAAAATGCGTAGCCCTCTTCATGCCTGTGAGTCATCGTCTCCCGGCTCGCAACCTTTATCGTCGCCCCTTGTTCGTCGAACAATCCGACCTTGCTGTGAGTTGTACCGATATCAATTCCTAATAAATACATAGGATCCATCCCCTCCTGAAGGTGTTCATCGCACCGTATCTATATGGTTTGTTCTTATTTCGTTCTAAAATACACTTTAGCAAGAATTCTAAAGATGTTCCAGCGGACGATGTATAAAAAAATTCGATCCTGCAAATGATATATATTGTCGATGCGATTAGGAAGGTGTTGGTTCCGTTGAACTTAACAGCGCAGCCTGACGTGTTTAGCCTCATCCGTTTGATGCAAGGAATTATGGTGTAAACCGTTCTGACTGCATCAATATCGTCTCATATGTTGAGCTTGTGATGAAGGAAAAAAAACACCGCATCGATAAAGAACCCTTCGGGGTTCTTTTCCTCTTTACTGCTATTCGATCATTCTCCATGCCGCTTGTTCAGCCATCCTTGGGAGGACTGCATATGTCAAATGACCAAAACAAAGAACGAATGAATCCGATATCTCACGAAATCGTTGAAGTGGACGGCGTCTACCGTAATGAGTGGGGACGCGAAGTGACGTTGAAAAGAGGTCAAGAGTTTCCTGCCGACGTACAGTTAGGCACTGCAACTTGGGAGCTCATCGGTTTAGAGCCTGCTGAAAATGTATTCGATCAGGAGTCTCCACATCGCCAGAAACCTAGACTCCATGTAGACCGCGGAGATAAATAACCGAATTTTCGACGAAAAACCAGATAAATCTACATTGTTTTATTCCCTTACAGCTAACGGTGCCCAATAAAAGGCACCGTTTATTTTTTGATCATGTCGAAAGTTCTGCTGTGATAGTGCCATAGATTCATTTTTGTATTAAAAAAAGGAATTCCAGCATTTATTTCGAAAACATTATAGTACAACTTTTGACGAAAAGAGAAATCCAAGCGACAATTAACAGCATATGAGGTGCAAACAGATGCGAAAGGGATTTCTAGATTCCGCGATTTTTCAACAAGAGCTGAAAGCTACCAAGCTTTTTCTATTCTTTTACTTTTTACTTTACTTGTTTATTGATGTCATTTTCGCACAGATTGTCGATCTGTTTGACGGTGGTCAGTGGACTTGGATTGAATCGAGTCTTCTCGTTTCCGAATGTTTGCTTCAAGTGGCTTTGCTGATTGCAGCCTATGTGCTGTTGAAAAAGGGAAAACCGAGATTAATTAAATATGTATTTTTAATCAGCTATATTGTTTTTTCAACGTTGAGCGATATGATTATATACTACCAGCTGGACGAAACGTTGAACCGAGGCGGCATCATCGAATTATTCTTTATTCTTTTCTCTCCGATCTTCGTCAACCGTCGTTTTTATTGGTTCGCCTGTTCAGCTTGTTTGGCGAAATACTTATACATGGGAATGATTTTTCAGACTACAGAGGTTTTGATTCCGCTTGGAATCATCATCGTCCTCACAGTCATTTCCTATATTCTGCTTATGCGCTTCATTACCTATGTCGACGCCATTGGAAGTTCTTACAGCAGTCAATTAGAAGCCGTTGTGAAAGGCGCTGTCGCTTCTTTAGAGCTGAAAGACCGTTATACGAAAGGTCACAGTGATCGCGTTGCTGCTTATTCCGTTATTATCGCGAAGGAACTTCAGAAATTTTCTCAGCATGAGCTTAATATTTTCTACTACTCTTGTCTGCTGCATGACGTTGGAAAGGTTCAAATTCCAGACCACATTCTTTGCAAGGAAGGTCCTCTCACGAAAGAAGAGTATGAAATCATTCAGACACACCCGGCCATCGGAGCGGATACCATGGAAAGTATTGAAGGTCTGGTTATGAATTTCGAAGTCATTAGGTACCACCATGAACGATGGGACGGACAAGGGTATCCGGAAGGATTAGTACGGGATGAAACGCCGCTTCTCGCACGCATTACTTCCATCGCCGATGCTTTCGACGCCATGACCTCCATTCGCTCTTACAGACATGCCTTGCCTCCGGAGGAAGCCTACCGAAGAATCGTAGAGCAGAGCGGCAAGCAGTTCGATCCTGCACTCGTTCATGTATTTCAAAGATGCTTTCCGAAGATTATTGAACATTATCAAACATGCAATCCTCATTTCCCAGAAACGATTTGATTGAAAGGAGGTGAAGGAGTTATGTTGGCAAGCTTACTCGGACTTTGCTGGTATTGCTGGTGGTTAGGAAAATAAGATGTGACACCTCGAAACTACATAATGAAAAGCTCCGCATGATGCGGAGCTTTTTTCATTTTATGACCAAATACCCTATACCCGAGTTCGACAGTAAATCACTCAAAATAGGTACACAAGGGATCGAAAATCCCATAAGATCAAGGTTTTTTCTCGGAATGCATAGAAAAACACCGAGAATTTCATAGGCACACGCTAACTAAGA